>DASVFI010000111.1:0-3079 GCA_036380115.1 Nitrososphaeraceae archaeon
AATGATGACGACAATGATGGTAAGACTGATAACAAACATTCAAAGGAAATCTCTGCATGTTTTGATAGAGCATTTAGCATAGATAACTATCTATCCGACTCGGAAATCATTGAATGTGCCAAAGATCGAGATAGTTTTAAATAATCTATCTTATTTTTTTGAAAAAACTTGGTTATAATTTATTATCAAGAATCACTAATTATTCCTATAATCAGTCTGTTGCTATAATAACAATGTTTTCGCCTTTGATGAAGATTTCTCCCATTTGTTGAACTCTATCTCCTTCTAAAACTTCGGTAGCATTTTCTAGTGTTAGGTTCATGTATTGATCAAAACTTTTCAGCTTTCCCTTTATAGTTCTCTTTCCTTTCAATTTTAGAAGGATGTCTTTATTTACACTTCCTTGTAAGATATTAGATTGATTGTTCGATGATGACAATAAAGTTAAATAACTTTTTTTTGTTATTTAGGTTTAACTTATTTAATTATGCGTCTGGATTAAACCCACGACCAGGGCTCCATGTTGCGCATTAAACATTGTTTTCTTATTATTCTCTTTGAGCGCTCAATAGCTTCTGCTTCGGTTATTTTATCCTTTTTTAAATACTGCAAAAAAATTTCTTCGTAGAGTTTCTTAGCTTTTTCTTCGTTAAATTCTTTGTAATCATTCATCTTCTTTATTTTCTTAGTCTTGATGGGTTCTACTTTCTCGTGTGACTCTTCATCAATCTTATTAGTTCCCTTCAAATCCTTATATTCTTCTTTGCAAACATTACAATTCCAGTCAAAAAAAAATTCATGTATGTTGCATTTTGTCACATCATAGAAAAAAATACATTATTATTTAACTTTTTCATACTTCTAATACTTAGAAATTATTTGTATACTGGTTCTAATACTGCCGCCATAGTAGCTCAGCCTGGCAGAGCGAAGGTTTCGTAAACCTTAGGCCGTGGGTTCAAATCCCACTTATGGCTTTCAAATTAATATATTGAATTATTATGTTACCACTAACCTAACTTGATCCATTTTTCTGTTCCCTTGAAATCTCTTAGTAATATTTTTAATTTCTCTTGCATCACCATAAAGCACAAAAATTTCAAGACACCTGTCTTTGTCTATCTTATTGTGAATGTGGGTATTAATTATTTTATCAAATCCATGTCGAATTTCACTAATTTCTTGATCAGATTTTTCATCATGTATTACTAAAAGAACTGAATGTAGAACTCCTGACAATTCATCTATTCTTTTCTCTTCTAGAAGTAAGTTTCTGACACTAGCTCTTACAATTTCTGATCTGCCTGAAAAACCCAAAAACTTTTGCAATTTGTCTAGTTCTTGAATTATGTTTTCATTTAGTGAAATGCTTATGATTGGCAATGTTTTTTATTATGATCATTTCATAATATTTGTTTTTTCCATTTATGAATAATTTCCAACGGATATTCAGTATCATCCTACTTTGGTGGTTCTATTTCTCTTATGCTCAAATCTTTGAAGTTCAAAACTACATTATCTGCGCGAAAAGTAACAATAGGTCCTGAATTCAAAACCATATGATCCTTGGATCTACCACAATTTGCACTGTAGAATACTTTATCCGAACTACTTGCATACCAGCCTCCGTTATCCGTAATTTCAAAAACTTTGACCCAATGATTAGAATTGGAGTTATCTAAATATGATTCCATTTTTACCGCAGAATCGTTATTTGTATTATAGATCACAGTTTTCCAACCTATCCATCTGTTCATCAACGAGTCTGTTATTTTAGGTACAGATTTTTCTTTAGTGTATCCTCCGGTAAACCATATTTCTTTTTTCCAGGCTGCTGAACCATCCGGATAAATTCCCCCGTGAAGGGATAGGCCGTGACAAGGGAAGTCTTCATTATGTTGATCAGTTCTTGCTACCCAGTCTATATCTGTTATAACACTTTTACGCGGATTGATTATTGAGTCTATTTTCACATATCCAGTAATTTCAACATTTTTCCATTCCTCTGTCCCATTTAATGTGTCTACATTAATTCGAATTTTGTCATCCCTTATTTTCCAAGATCCATCATCCTGTTTGGCTAATCTAGGATTAAAAGTAAAAGTTACATTTGGATCATTTTTGGGATTAGACATATTAACATACCATTCCCTGCCGTCGGATTTGGTAGGATATATTTTTTCAATACCAAATTGATCATTTGCATTTATTGTGGTATTTTCCTGTTGAGCAAAGACCGTGATAATGTCAAAAATAAATAAACAAGTAAAAAACAAAAGTGATGAAGCAAAAAGAAAGACAAATACAAATTTTATACCAAAATTCATTTCTTTAAAAACATACTGGTTAAACAAGTACATAATAATATCGGGCAATAGATGATAAAAACTATTAATTATCAAGATGTTATTTTCGTTTTAGACTTGCTTTTTATTTTTGAAGAAAATAATTTTAATACATTTACTCCAAAGAATATTCCCGCCGCTGTTATTACAATCATTCCACTAGGTGTAATATTCCATTCATATGCTAGTATTATACCTAAAATTACAGATGTCAAAGAAAAACAAATTGATAATAGTATAGTTTTCTTGAATCCATATCCTAGTAGCAACGAAGAAACATTAGGAATTATTAAGAGAGATGAAACCATAAGTACTCCTATCAATCTAATGGACATTACAATTGCAATAGTTGCCAAAGTAATGAATAAAATATTTAATACAACTGTATTGATGCCATTTACTAATGCTTGTTCCTCATTAAATACCAGATATACTAATTTTTTATAAAATAAGATAACAAATGCAATAACTATGACACTTAGAAGTATGGTACTCAATGTTTCTTCGATATTGACTAATAATATGCTTCCAAAAAGATAACTTGTTATATCTATAGAAAATCCTCCTGATAAGCTGATTAATACCAATCCCATCGCTAGCCCTAGAGATAATAGAACAGAGATAGACGAATCTGAATAGATTCTTTTGCTTGAATTCAATTTTATGATTGCTAATGCTCCAATTATTGAAACAATTAATGATACCCAAATAGGATTAGATTTCAGAAACAATCC
>DASVFI010000112.1:0-11244 GCA_036380115.1 Nitrososphaeraceae archaeon
ATATTTATTTTCTTTCCTACGATATATTAGTAATAGTATTTGGGCAAAAAAAAGAAAGATCCTGTTCATAATTATCAAATAACATTAGATGAATTTTTAGTTAAAAAATTTAAAGAAAAAATCGAAAAAATACTATTAATAAGTAATAATGATGAACATCCTATTATTCTATATAGAAGAACAATAGAAGAAAATGAAATAAGTATTGAAGAAGAAATAGCTAGTGTTTCGGAAAAATATGTAATAATTCAAATTTTTACCCATGGTGGATATTTACCAGTACTATTCAGAGAACAGCATATATTTACTCCAGACGAATTTATTTATTGGATATTAAAGAGAAGTAGAAGTATGCTGTTACAATGTTTAGAAAATATTGACGAATTTTTAAATACTTATAATATGGATTAATTTTTTAGATTGTTAATGACATTTAACAATTAATATATATTGTAATTAATGTTAAAGTCTAACAATTTATCTTAACTATTATTTCAATACTAATAGACCTGGCATTTTGTCTCCAGCTAAATATCTCAATGTGGCACCGCCACCAGTAGATACATGACTTACCTCATTTTCTAATACACCTGCTTTTTTCATGGCTTCCAATGTGTCACCTCCACCAATAAGAGTTTTAGAACCTCTCCAATAAGTTAGTGCCATGCTTTTGGCAATATTTATGGTTCCGTTAGAAAAAACATCCTTTTCAAAAAAACCCATGGGTCCATTCCAAAATACCGTACCTTTTCTGTTAGAACCAATTTGATTAGAATAATTTTGTATAGTCTCTGTTCCAATATCAAGGCCTATCATATCTTCAGGAATTTCATTCTTACAATAGATAGTATTAGTACTTTCTGTAGATGATGATACTATATGATCACTAGGTAAAAGAATTTTTTCCCCATATTTTTCCAGAGAGTGACCTACCCATTTCAAATGATCATAATCGATTATCGAATTTCCTGTTTTCAATCCTTTTGATTTTAAAAAAGTATATGCAGCAGCACCGCCTATGAGAACCT
Source organism: Nitrososphaeraceae archaeon (assembly GCA_036380115.1). Classification (GTDB taxonomy): domain Archaea; phylum Thermoproteota; class Nitrososphaeria; order Nitrososphaerales; family Nitrososphaeraceae; genus TH1177. The sequence goes on from DASVFI010000112.1 coordinate 1,029, forward strand.
TATCTGCTTTTGGCAATAAATTTTCAAGTGCTCCTATTTTGTCTTTGATTTTTACACCTCCAATAACTATTATAAACGGACGAATGGGGTTCTCCTTAATCATCGTCAAATATTCAATTTCTTTTTTTAAATTAAACCCACCTAATCTAATATCGAATAATGTAGATGCCCCATAGGTAGAAGAGTGTTTTCGGTGTGATGTACTAAAAGCATCATTGATATAAATATCGGCTAGAGAAGCAAGTTTCTTTGAAAATTCAGGATCATTAAGTTCTTCTTCTTTATAGAAACGTAGATTTTCTAATAATAAAACCCCATCAGAAGGAAGTCTTTTAATTTCCTTCTCCACCTCATTACCTATAGAATTGTTGATAAACCTTACCTGAGTTTTAGTAAGTATTTCTGATAATCTATTAGCTACAGGTCTCAAAGAATAGTTTATATCATTACCTATTGGTCTTCCTAAGTGCGAAATTAATATAACTTTACAATTTCTTTTAATAAGATACTCAATAGTCGGAATAGACATTCTAATCCTATAATCTTCTCCAATATACCCATTTTTTATATTTACATTGAAATCAACTCTTACGAGTGCTGTTTTACCTTCATATTCTTTATCGTCGAGATCAAGAAGAAATTTCATTGTAGGTAAATAACAAAAATATTACTTATACAATAAAGGTTATGCTAGTTAGAATAAATATAAACACTATAAAAAAAAACTGCATTATATTATAGGGTATTTTTTCAAACAATATTCTAGAATAATTATTCATAGAGCACTCCTTGAAATGATAGATCATTAAAAAATCAGGTTTTTTTAGATGCTGGATATTGATTTTATTAACTCTCAGATAATTGGCCATAGTAAAATCAGTAAAAAAAGTTGGAGAATGAAAAAAATGGTAAAAGAAAAAGCGGAGATAACAATGAAAAAATATCGTAACATAGCTACTTTTAATTTCTCTATATGTAATATTCGCATAATTATGTAGAATTTAAGTAGGAAAGAACTAGATAATATATTTTTTAATGAAACAATTATCGTATAAAACGAAGATAAAATATCTTAGAAAGGTGCAAGCGTGCTAATATAGTTTATTTTTTTTTTGAAATATTGCCAATTTCTAAAATGAGAAACAAAAAATCACCGTTTGCCAGAACAAAAGAATTAGATATTAATTATTAAGTAATTCGGTCTAATGACCCTCTTAGCACTGTCTATAAGGAGAGAAGCAAACAATATAGCTTTGCTTTGATATGAAAAGTCAGGTTTCTATATGAAAATATTCAAGATAATAAAATATAATCGAGTATAGTCACAAATTGGACTTAATTTATAAATTTATATTATTTTAGATTAGTTATACGAATTTCTGTCGGGCATCCTATTTTGCTAGCTGCTATTTTAAATCCCTCTTTCGCCAATGGAAGATTAATTGATAGAACATAGGCTTCTATAATAGATTGACCTGGTTTTACTCGTGCTGCTAAACCTGTGGCTTTTCCAAAGGCTCTTCTCATTCCTTCTTGAAGACGGTCTGCACCAGCTGTTGCAATCATTTTATTTTCTCGAAGAAGAACGTGTGGATATACCTTTAATTTTGAAAAGAAAGTATTTTCTCCACCGTGTGCCATTCTTTTATTTGCAGCTAATCTAGCTGCTTCTAAAGCATTATGTCTAATTTGAATATTTTCAGTTACTAATAATTCTAACTTAAAGTCATAGTTATTGCTAGGCTGTCCTGAAGAAAATCTTGCTATCTTTAATTGAGGTTTCCCAGCAATATATTCTCTACGAACGTATGGCATTCCACGTGGTACTCTATAATTTGCTCCTTTCATTTTTTAAATCACTAATCTTTTTATACTTTAGACATGCTTTGATTTATTCGTTTATGTCACAAGATTTGACAAAATCGGATTCTAAAGATTCTGAATTTGCTTTTGTTGTAGAAGGAATTATTGACCATAATGAGAATATAGTAATTGAATCACCGAAACAACAAGACCAATTAATAAATAAAGGATTTGGAGAAAAAATCAAAGATAATTACATTTTAGAAAATTATGAAGGTCTTTTTTTGTTATACTCTAAAAAATTAATTTTAAAAAAAAAAAGATAATCCTTGATTTTTCCAGCTTTCTTAAAATATTATTAAAACGAGATGCATCTGTTTTTACAAAATTTATAATATATAGGGATCTGAGGACAAGAGGATATATAGCAAAGGAAGGTTTTGGGTTTGGCAATGATTTTCGTGTTTATGAAAGAGGAGAATATTTTAAGAAACCTGCAAAGTATGTAATTTTTGGTATTAATGAAGGTATCAGTATTAAAACCAAGCTATTGTATGATAATATTCGTTCAATAGAAAAAATGGGAAAAGAAGCTATTATTGCCGTAATAGAAAGAAGAGGAGAAATAATTTATTATAAGGTTAATCTAAAGAAATTCGATAAAAATATTAAACTAATGGAAAAAATAGGAGAAAACTAATCACAATCACTATATTTTAGTAGATATACTTATCTATTAACTGCGTTAAATAGTAAATCTATAAAATAATGATGTTACAGATAGTCCACCTATTAACATGTAAAACATGTAAAATGAAGAGAATACCGGACTACTGAATTTTATAGAAATAATTGCTCCGACCGGGATTTGAACCCGGGATCGTCGCCTTGAGAGGGCGAAATGCTTAACCGGACTACACCATCGGAGCTCATTGAATCTACATAGTATCGATATAAAAGTTGTTTCAATTATCCTATTAATAAAATAAAAAAAACTAATGTGTAGAACACATTACTAAAGAGATTCTATATATGTTAAAAACATTATTAATAAGATATTTTATTTTTATAAATACTCCATTATGCAGTGATAACTGGAGCTGTTAATGGTTCTATTAACTTTTTAGTTCTTGCACGTAATTTAGCTTTATATTTTAAATTACGTGGTTTTGTTCTTAATCTATATCCGCAACATGGACACCATAAACCATCCCACTTAATGAATATTTCACATATTTGACAACGCTTTTGTCCGCTAGCATATCTCCCAGATCCAACAGGTTTTTGTGCTTTATGTCTTACGCAAATACCTTTACAAGTCATAGTATTTATATTTCCCAAAACTACTATTTAAAGATGAGTAAGATTCAATTAGTATTTTTAAAGCAAATTTTTGGAATAACAACTCTTAAAAAAAAGTGAATCTTTGGAAAATATTATTTAATTGATAGATTTTTTACTTGAAAAGCTTCATTCATTGAGATGTATTCTTCAATTTTCATTTGAATATCATCTGGCTCTGTATCATCCATACCAGAAAATCCAGCTTTGAAAGAGATCTTGTTTCCTGAAATATTAACATCCTCAATTTCCATATCTGCATAAACATTAGCTAATTCTGCCGTCCAGTCTTGGGCTTCTTGTTGATTTATTCCATTTGTATCAATATTTACGTTAAGCATTTTTGTCATTCAAAGACACCTATCCTTCTTTAGAAAAAGGCATTAATAAGTTTGCCTAAATATTAATAACATTAACCAATGTCTAGATTATTCTGATTCTTCAAATCTCCAATATTTTATTAACTCTTTTTCAAATTTTGAAGATTGTTCTTCATTTAATGGATCTCCACAATTTTTATGAGTAGGAACAACAGTCATTCCTGCCAATTTAAAATCAACTTCATAAAAATGTACAGATGGGCAATCACACATTATAAAATATGCTTTAACATTATATTTATATTATTATATTTATTATATATTGTATAAAGTTCATAATTATAACCAAATCTATCATAATGTGAATTAGATATATCCATGGTTTGCTATCCTGAATTCCTCATGAAAGCTCTACGACATAAGCTCAAAACTTTTTAAATTATATTTTTCTTTTCTTTTTGTTTTGTCTTATTCTACTCTATTTGCAATGTATTTTCTATAAATCAAAGATTTCCATCTCATTCTTTTGCTGCAGAAGATTAAGTAAAATTGTATATACACCTTTTTAAAATACCAAATCTTAATTACAGCCTCTTATCAAATATATGATTCTGAATAGATTTTCAATTGTGAAGTATCGTAAATGAACGACTATATTATTAAGCATTAAGTAAAAAAATTTAAAGAAAGTTGGAAAAAATTTAATAACAATAGTTTGACTATTCCTATCACTTTTAATGGTGATTGGTGGTATCATTATCCTCAGCTTTTTTCATCTTTTAATAGAACTAGTTTTAACACGATTATAGTTTAAATAACAATTGTAAAGTCTTTGTTATGTATAGTTAAATTATTTCTATGAAACCATTATTTTTAAATTATATAATAAACATTTATCAATCCTATTTTGATAATATACTTAATGATAAAAGATAGACATTCAAAAGTGAATGTATTGGTTATTTCTGTCTTGATTTCTACTGCCATTCTTACATTGCACACACAATTATCTTCAAAAGCATTTGCACAAGATAATAATTGGTATGTTGGAGAAGGTGTAACTAAAGATATGTATGTGAAATATAGGATAAGCCATTTTGATACCAATAATGGTAGAGAATTTACAATGATGATCTATTTCAAAGAACAAGATGATAAAGGGAATTGGATAGCACCCGTTTATGTGGAAGACCAAGGAAAAATATTAAATGGAACATTTTTACTCAGCCCGCTAGATTTAACCGCTTTAGGTACATCTCAAATTCCACCAGCGATGGGAGAATACAGGAGCGCTTATGCCAATTCATTGCAATGGCTAGCAGCTTACGTTGCTAAACCAGGTCAATCACTTAGTGCTGGATCATGGGGAAAGATAGGTTCAATTGGCGGATCTGAAATAAAACCTACTGGAAATCAAGAATTAAGTATTCCAGCATTTCCCGAGCCTGTAGATACGAAAAAGGTAGAATATTACAAAGCTAATAGATATAGTACTATGTATATTTTGAATGAATTTCCATATCCGGTGATGGCTAAAACCTATGTTGATGTGACTACCGGATCTCCTCCTATTCAATTTCAATTTATTTTAACAGAGACAGGTAAAGGTGAGCCAGAGATACCTCAAGCAACTGTTTTAGAAGTAACACCTCCACTATTACAAAGAACCGAAAGAGGAGATTACTATATTCAATTGGATTGGACTCCTACTACAATATCAGCAGGAGAAGAAACTACTTTTACTATAGATATATTGGACAAAGATCAATTTCCTGCTAATCAAGCTAGCTATAATTTAATGATAACTAGTGCAAACAATACTTCACTATTAGATTTGAAAAATCAATTAGCACGAGAAGGAACAAACTCTCATACTATGACATTTGAGCAACCTGGAGTAGTAAATGTTAAAGTAAAAGTGAATAGTGTCCAAGGGGTTGAATCAGGGTTATTCATAGAAGAAGCAGAATTTCAGATTCCTGTAAAATAAATCAATCTTACTATTTCCCTAATTTTTTTTATAAATTAATAGTCTTCTAATCCTCTATAATACATAGTCTTGTCTGGCAAAAAAAGAGTTATTCTAGTTTTTGGTTCCTTAGTTGTTATTTCTATTATAGTAAATATTGCTATAATTGCTTCGAATGGAGGATTTCAAAATCCCTCCCAATCAATCAAAATTCCTAATACCCAGGATTTATGGTCTGCTGGAATTAACATTAAAGAAGGAGATGAATTATTATATAATTTAACGATAGAAAATGGGAATAGCAATTTTGAAAATTATTTAATAAAAATGGTATTCAAAAACAATCAAGATTATTGGAATACTGAATTTACTGTATCTAATGAAAGTATTTCAACATTATTTTATGGTAATTTTTCGAAATCAAATTTAATAATGAAAGAAAAATCCCTAAAAAATCAAAAATATCTTGATATTATTGAGTCTTCTATATTACAAATAAGGGATATAACACGAGAACCGAAGTATTTAGTTATAGGTGCCAAATGGGATTCGATAGATACTGGAGTAACAAGTATTCCTATCAAAATTAATTCAATAGAAAATTTGAGTACGAGTATAGGAAATTTAGAAACTTTTCTTCTAAACTATAATATAAAAAATAAAAATAGCAATATATGGATTTCTAAGGCTCTTCCATTGCCTGTAAAAGCTGAGATTTACAATGTAGATGGATTGCTAAAATACAAATATAAATTATTAAGTACTAATATAAGAGTCAATTAAATCGACAAGATTCGAATTTTATGGTTTTACTAACACGTTATTGAATACCCAATTAACATAATTTTCAATTTCATCATCTATAATGCTCCAAATATGTATAGAACCTGGCAATAATTCTATTCTTCCTTGTTTGAATGAGATACGAACACCTTCTTTACCTTCATACATATATGCATCAGAAGCAGTTGCATCTTGTATGGTTTCTGTTGCTTTTGATTTTATTATTTCTCTTGGTAGAGAAAAGTTTTTTTTAAAGCGATCTACAACAATTCCAATATTTTCTTTTCCATAAGAATCGAATACATAGATTTTTGCTGGATCTGGAAAATGTATCCTCAATTCTATTCCATATCTTGATCCTACAAATAGCGCTATTTCATTTATTTTTGAATAAACTATACCTGGATTTTTTTTTAAGAATTTTTCAAAAAATATTCTATTGGTATCAAAATTAGATTTTAAATCTTCCATAATTTTGCTAAACATCATATCAACCAAAAATATCTACATATTTATATTCTCTAATACTTTTAAATCTATAACTAGATTATGTCTATTAAAAATATAAATTCTGAAAGAGAAGATATAAAAAATTATCAGAATACATGTTCAGAATTTATTAAAGATCTTTCTGTAGATTATCTTGCCTGGGTCGATAGATACAATCTGAATGAAGGAGAAACTAAAAGGAGAAAAGAAAAAATTAATGAAATAGTCATGAAATCTAGCAATATTATTTTCAAATTTGGAGACTCCATAAAAAAAATAGACATTATTATGAATGACGGAATAAATAAAATGGCAGAACAAACAGCAGGTTATCCGTTTTATTTTTCCATCATTGTCAACAATTTACAAAGATATACGTACAATCCGATAGGAAATATAAGATTGAATATAAAGTCTATTCCAAATAATGGAAATAGAGTAAGATTAGGAAATTATGATAAGGATAATTTTATTTTAATTAATTCATCATCTACTGTGAATTATAGTGTTAATAAGTCTAGTTTAGAGTCTGCAGATATATTAGATGACTACATCATAATTGATGGCAAAAATTGCGTAAAGAATGATATCATTTCTACTACAGTAATTGTAGAAGAAGTTAAAGACGGCTTTGTTTCTGAAAAAAGAGGATTGTCAACTTTAGTTTTGATTATATAAAATAAATTACCAATATTTTAGATAGAACGAAATATAGTCCATTTTAAAAATTTAATTATGACTATAATTTAATAGGATTGGCACTATATAAAAAAAGTTCTAGAATATTGAAATAATATATTTTGTTACCTTAGATTAATTCAATTGATTTTGAAAATGATGATAGAATAATAAAAGATAAAAAGTTATAAGATATTTTATTCATTCATCACTAAAATAATTGGACTTTATTCATGACAGCTTAAATTGAAATCGCATACTGTTCTTGCTGATGTCTTATCAATAGATATATACAGACATAGTTTTTTATTTTTTATATTTGATTATATATTATATTAATCTAATACAAATATTCAAAAAAACAATTACCAATGAAAACTTTTACAATTACAATTCAGAATTCAACTAATTTCGAAATATTTTTTAATAAGATGAAACAAAATAAAACGTTTTTTTAAAAAAAATAAATATTTAAAATTTTTAGCCTCATAATCTTTATGACTAAAAGATATGGATAATGTAACCTTTTTCACCTTATGATATAATTGACTATAAATTCATTTTGATTTATAAAATAGATTTAGTAAATATTTTCTAAAGTTTTAGTTCTAAATAAAAAAGGCTAAATAACCAATATACTTGAAATCGTAATAAGCGACGATCGTCCAGTTTGGTCTAGGACATCAGATTGCCAATCTGGTAACCCGGGTTCAAATCCCGGTCGTCGCAATTTATATTTGAACAATTAATTAATCATTAATACTACCGCATGCACAAAAACCAAATTCATCAAAAGGTGAATTACATATTTCACATTTTTCATAATATTTGACTTCCCAGCTATGTTTTCCATATAATTTGAAATGCGTATCAATCTCTTTAGGAACAGGAGAAGGTTCTTCCGTAATATCAGAGTTGCTTTCTTCTTTTTTTTTAGATTGTTTTTTTTTCATTATTTTTCTTAATTCCTAAATTTGATTGAATTATATCTACAGCTTTTGAGATTCGCTCTTTGTTAGGTAGCTGAATCATAAAAATATTTGATGTATAAGAATTTAGATTATTTTTAGGAATAACTGCTAATAATCCGCTATCACTTAAAGAATTAAAAAACTCAATAGAAGTATTACCAGGAAGTAAAAAATTTTCTTCAATTCCTAAATTAATAAATTCTGTTTGAATATCAACAAAAACATAATGACCATCATAAAAAATATTGAGCAATACTTCTACTACGTATTTTTTTCCCATACATCTTTCTATGATAGTATCATATAGAGATTGTTTCACATATATACAAGGTATTTTATTACCTTCGTATTCAATTATCCCACAACCTTCCTTGTGTAAATTATCAAAGAAGTCATTCAAAGTTGTGAATTGTCTAAATTTCACTATATATTATACATGCCTTTCAATATTTGAGTTTTTCAAAAAGTCCAACTAAAAATTTTAACATAGATTTATCGATTTTGCTAATAAGATAATTTTGTTGTGGTCATCTGATGTATGAAGATTATGTTTAAATTTAGAACTCAGATAAAGTAAATCAACAATTTTTGAATGGTCCAAATTAATAGATGAATGTTTATTATCTCTATTTTTAATCTTAGGATATTTTTTGAAATCTTTTAAAGAATATCCTAAATTATGATATACTATATTTTCCAAACTTGGTAAAGATGATGATTTATTTAAAAGCATTGAGATTTGAGAAGTTGAACCATTGTTGTCTTTGTAAATTACATTGACTTCTTCTTCTAAAGGCAAATAGTCTTCATATTTACATTTAATTTCACATTTATGAAGGTAATTAATTAAATCATGAAGAGATTGTACTATTTCTGTTTTCATATCAAAAGTTGAATTAATGAGATTTTTTATCTTGATATAGTCAGAAATTGCTATATTCATAATGCTTCCCTTAATCCTTACGCCTGGATATGTTTTTTGTAAAGTTTCATCCAAAACTTGTTCATTTATTAAAGAAATATTTTTGTCTTCTGCTATTTCAAATGCATTGTACATAACATTTAAAATTGATCTTATATTTCTAAAGTCAAAATCATCATATAATATTTTTATTTTTGATAAAAGATCATTTTGATCTACCTCTGTGATAGAAGTATTTTGGTTACAGAATTTAATATATTCTAAAACTATATTCGAGATTTCTTCAAAAGAATTTGATCCAGCCAGATCAATTTTATAATTAGCTTTCTCCAATCTATCGAAAACTGAACTATCTTCCGAAGCTATTTTTAGATAAGAAGCAGGAGTGAGAATTAACATTAAAACTGTATTCGGAATATGAGCATTGATAAGAGCTTTCATAAAGGAAAGTGTTTCTTCATTGTTATCGAATTCGTCAAATTGATACAGTGAAATCTTGTTAAATAAGTTTAAATTAATTTTTGATAAAGTAGAAAGACGATTTATCATATCAATCAAAGTGATTGATTCTCTATCTTCAAATTGGTTTTGGAGTATTATTTTAATTATAGATATATCAGTTTTCGAAAATGTGTTATCTAAAATATTATCAATATAATCTAAATTAGGTTCTAATTTGTTTTCTAAAATTTGAAGGATTTTATGTTCAATTCCTTTACCCGCTAAAGATTCGAAAAATCCCAATTTGAAAATTTTTTTTGCAATTCTGTGATTAGACTTGATTTTATCATTAATATAATAAAGTAATTCTTTCTTCAAATTGTATAAATAATTAGTTTGAAAACCATTTATCATCGATTGATAAATACTTTGTATATTTTTTGGATATATCTGTGATAAATCAAGATAGGATATAGTTGCTTTTTCATTTATTTCAGAT
>DASVFI010000113.1:0-22624 GCA_036380115.1 Nitrososphaeraceae archaeon
TATTCTCATTATTTGTCCTTTGATCTATAATATTATAATATAATAATCAATATAAATTCAGATATTTTAAAAGTTATCAAATTGTTATTATTATATTGCTAAGATTGTAATTAGGATCATTATATACCTGTGATCTTTATCGAAAAAGGATTTAAATGAGTATAGCATATTATAAAGAATGTCTTCTGGAGAAGGAATTAACAATAGTCCTCGTCATTTTATGATACTTGATGCTATCACTAGAGGAATACAAGATCTAAATAAAATTGCAAAAGTCCTCAAAATGAGCAAGGAAGAAGTAGAATTGATAGTAAATGATCTTTCAACTCAAAGACTAATAATTAAAAAAGAGAAGAGAAGTATTTTTGGTAACAAAAAAATTAAAATCTCTATTACAGATACAGGAATTAGACTTCTAAATTCCAAAAAAGAAGAATTAGAAAAAAAGTGGCGTCATGCTCAAAAGATGTATAATAATGGGAAAGGAAATAAAGCTCAATTGCAAACATACATGGAAGCTAATAGAGCATGGGTCCCATTAATGATATTTTCAGGCATAATAGATGTTCTATTCTTAATGACTATGATGTCTTTTTTGGGGATGGCATTAAATCCCATGGAACAATCAATGGCAGGTGAAAGTGGTACAGAAGGAGCTGCAAGTGGAGAAACAGGTACCGAACAGGCTAGTGCCGGAGAAGATACTGGAGACTTTGGAGGATTTGATAGTGGGGGATTTGGAGATTTTTGATTCTCTACAAAGATTATTTTACAATACCAATAGATTAATTTAATAATAGAAACAATTGTTATTTAAATTATTGTTTATTTCAATAAATATTTAAATTTAAATTAATTTTTAAGATCGTCTATTGTCTTTCTTCTAACATCATAAACAATTTTATTATCATTATCAGAATTGGATGAGACTATATTAGTATTAATAGAATCGGCATTTGTAGAAGAGGTTCTAACTAAATCATAAACATATTCTCTTAGTCTTTTAGTTCTATTTAATTTACCTTTTGTAACATATCTAGCAAGATAAGTAGATATAATACTTAATTTGATTGTCTCGTTATATTTTTTGTTATAAATATTAACAATATCAGATGAAGTAAATGTATTATAATAAAATGACTGCTCGATTATATTCCAGATCTTTGAATCAACAGATAAGGTAAGATTATTTTCTTGAGGTGAATTATTAATTATTGCACCCGTTGAATCGGAACGTACAAGCTCCATTAGTTCAATAACTTGTAATATCTTTTCCTTTGAAAAATTGCCTTCTAAGGAGAGATTATACTTACCACCTTCATCATCTTCCAATTCAATCTTGATTTTCTTCTTCTTAGAGCTCAAAGTAAAAGATCTTTATTTTATAATCCACTTATCATTCTTATACCTGGTACTAAATAAAGTGGAGGTAATTGCTAAACTTTTATTGACAAACTTACCTATATGAAACAAAATTACAACTAATTATTAATTAAAACATTATAATATATTTAAATTATAAATTATTCGAATGATTTAACAGAGTATTTGATTTTTAGAATAATCAAAATTAGATTTGAAATTACACCTATTGCATTTCCCCAAATAATGATGGAATCATCAATAATTATCCCATAAATTACATATAGAAATAATCCAACTGCTAAATAAAATATAAGCCAAAATGAAACATCATCCATTTTTTTAGTTTTAAATCCTTTTATTATCTGAGGAATGCTACTATAACGAGTTAAAATTGTAGCTGCAATACCTATAATGAAAGCTAATAGACTTGACGAATATAAAAATGAAAACTTCATTATTATCTACAATAGTTACTATAAGGATATTTTATTGATATGAAAAAATTTAATTAATAATAAAAAAGACTTTTTTAACTAGTAAATTTAAAATATTTGTATTGATATGTACCAAATCTTCAGCAACAAAATATTTACTATAATTAAATAAAAAATATGTATCCGTTATTGAATATTAATCTATATTACTAATCTATATTAATTTGCAATCCTTTATTAGTCAAATTTTTCTTTTTAAATGTAATTTCCAATATTCCATTCTTATAATGAGATTTTCCGCTCGACGGTTCTACGAATTCTGGAAATTTGATTTTTTTATAATATCGTCTTTCTTCTGCTGAAGTTGAAGATTCTATCGTTAAAGTATTTTCATTAGCATATAATTTGACATTCTCTTTTGCAACTCCTGGCAATTCTGCAACAATTTTTATCTCTTCTTTTCCATTTATTATATCAATCAGAGGCTCTCTCTCTTCTTGTGCATCATGAGAATCGTCAGTAATTGAATGTGAGAAAACATCAACATTTCCAAATTTTCTTATTATTGGTTTATTATCTTCACCAATTTTAATTGAATAACCATATACAATAGGGCCAAATTCTTTTACAGTTGATCCATCGTCTAATTTACGTTCTTTTATAAATTTTTTTGGAACTGGTTGTTCAAAATTTTTAAAAGCTTCGTCCATCAATTTTTCCATTTCACGCATCATGTTATCGACATTAGGAAACCAATTTCCAGATCGTTTTCTTCTAAACCAATCATCAAATGGATATGTCATTTTAATTTAGGTTAAAATCATTATGTATATTAAAAAGTTACTTAAATTTTTCAAATTCTTTATTTAATTCTTTCAACAAAAGTCTCTGCTTTTCTGTAATATTATTGGGAATTTTAACCTGTATTCTTACTAATTGATCCCCTTTGCCATATGTTCCATATCGTGGCAATCCTTTTCCCTTTATCTTTAAAATTGTGTTTGCTTGAGTTCCAGCAGGGATTTTTAATTTCTCATGGCCATGTAAAGTTGGAATTTTTATTTCGGTTCCTAATACTAAATTAGGATAATCAAGATTTAGATTGTATAATACATGACCATCCTCTAATCTTTCAAATAAATTATGAGGCAAAATATGAAGTCTAATTAATAGATCTCCTGGAGGCCCTTGTTCTGAATATTCACCTTCACCAGTTAATTGCAAAGTCATTCCATCTTCAACTCCAGCAGGAATATTTATCTTTAATTTCTTATTTTGTTTTATTTTACCTGATCCTAGACAATTATTGCAAGGTTTATCAATTACCTGGCCCTTTCCACTACATGTTTGACATGGCTCTAATGAAATAAATGTTGAAAAACGATTTTGATTATAGACTCTGCGAGTTTGACCTTGACCATTACAAGTATTGCATGTACGTGGTTTAGTTCCATGCGCAGCTCCTGTTCCATCGCAATTATTACATTTTTCAAATTTTGGTAATTCAATATCATCTTTTTTCCCTTGTAGAACGTCTTCTAATGAGAGTTCCATATCATATAAAATATCTCTACCTTTTCTTCTATTGCCGCCTATATTGAAACTAAATCCACCAAATGGATCAGATCCTTCAAATCCACCTCTTCCTCCTCTACCTCCAAACATTTGTTCAAAAATAGTTTTCGCAAAGCCACCAAAGCCCATATCTCTAAAGACCTCTTCAAAGTTTGCTTCAGATCCTCTAAATGCATCATCAGCGCCTACATGGCCATAAGTATCATATCTTGTTCTCTTTTCATCATCTGATAGAACTGCATAAGCTTCAGAAATTTCTTTGAATTTTTCTTCTGCATCTGGTGATTTATTCCTATCAGGATGAAACTTTAAAGCTAATTTTCTATATGCATTTTTAATTTCATCTTTACTAGCATTCTTTTGTATATCTAAAACTTCATAATAATCTCGCTTGTTAGTCATAAATTATGATCCCGTACTGAATTATATTAATAAAAAAATGATTATTTTTATCTTTTGATATATTAGGATCCAGCTGATGCAGATTTATCTGTAGTATTTGCATTTGCCCCTGTGTTAGGTTCACTTTGATTTGTAAATCCCCCAGTGTTTGTTTCTGATCCACTGCTACTGCCACCTGCTGCTTGATTTGCTGCTGTTGCTGCTGTTGCTCCAACTGTTCTATAAATTTCTGTGCTTATTTCAGCCAGTAAATCCTTTGTTTCCTTAATTTTGCTCTTTAGATTTTCAATATTATTACTAGCAATGACATCTTTTAATTCTTGTACTACCTTGTTTATTTTTTCTGTTTGTTCTGGTTTGATTTTATCTTTAAAGTCTTGAGTAATTAATTTTTCTGCAGAATAGACAAGATTATCTGCTTCATTTCTGATTTCTGCCTCTTCTTTCTTTTTCTTATCGGCTTCAGAGTACTGTTCTGATTCTTTCTTTAATTTTTCTATTTCATCTTTAGACAATTTTGTGGTTGCTGTAATAGTTATTTTTGCTTCTTTAGAAGTGCCTAAATCCTTTGCAGTGACATTTAGAATTCCATTTGCATCAATATCAAATGTTACTTCAATTTGAGGGATCCCTCTAGGGGCAGGTGGAATTCCTGCAAGGTTAAAAGTTCCTAATGAAACACAATCGGAAGCCATAGGTCTTTCACCTTGCACTACATGAATGGTAACTGCAGATTGATAGTCAGCTGCAGTTGTAAAAACTTTACTTTTTTTCGTAGGGATAGTTGTATTTCTTTCTATTAGTGCCTCTTTAAGGCCACCTAAAACTTCGAGTCCTAAAGTTAGTGGAGTAACATCTACAAGTAAAATGTCTGTTGAAACATCTCCCGCAATAATAGCTCCTTGTATTGCAGCTCCCATAGCAACTGCTTCCATTGGATCAACTCCTCTTTCTGGTTCTTTACCCATTATTGTAGCAACAAATTGTCTAACTATAGGCATTCTAGTTGGTCCTCCAACCATAATAATTTTATCGATATCTGCAGGAGTAAGTTTGGCATCTTGGATTGCTTGTAACATAGGACTCTTACATTTTTCAACAATTGGTCTTAAGAGATCTTCCAGTTTTGAACGTGTTAGGTTAATTATAAGATTTTTAGGTCCAGTAGAAGGATCATAAGCTAAAAACGGAAGATTAATTTCCGTTGATACAAGATTGGATAATTCTATTTTTGCTTTTTCGCCTGCTTCTTTTACTCTCATCATAGCAGCTTTATCATTTCTTATCTCTAATCCTGTTTGTTGTTTAAATTCTTGTAAAATATATTCAATAAGAGTATTATCCATATCAGTTCCTCCAAGTTGGGTATCACCTGATGTACTTTTAACTTGAAATACTCCTCCACCCATTTCCATAATAGTCACATCTAGCGTTCCACCTCCTAGATCAAAAACCATAATTTTTAAATCTTTTTGAATTTTATCTAATCCATAAGCAAGTGAAGCAGCTGTAGGCTCATTGATAATTCGTTCTACTTTCAATCCAGCTATTTCTCCTGCATCTTTTGTAGCTTGTCGTTGATTATCATTAAAATATGCAGGAACTGTAATAACCGCTCTATCTACCGTATCTCCTAGAAATGCTTCAGCATCTTTTTTTATCTTTTGTAAAATAAATGAAGAAATTTGTTGTGGAGTATAATTTTTTCCTCTTACATTAAATTTAAAATCAGTACCCATCTTTCGTTTAGCAGCAAAAACAGTTCCTTCAGGATTGGATATCATTTGTCTTCTGGCTGGTTCTCCAACTAAAAGATCACCAGTATTTGTAAAGGCTACTACAGACGGAAAAGCTTTTCCACCAACAGAAGTTCCTTCTGCCGCTTGTATGATTGTAGGTTTACCACCTATCATTGCTGCTGCTGCGGAATTACTAGTTCCTAGATCAATACCAATAATTTTTCCCATATTTAATAATCACCTATAGATTAGTTTGATTCATCTATATTATTGTTCATTATATTTTTTTTCTTTTTGGATATTTCTACAAGGCTAGGCCTTAGGACTTTATCATTAAGCATGTATCCTACACGTATTTCATTTGTAATAGTATTTTCTGGAAGATCATCATTATATGAAAAGCTAATAACATCATGTTTGTTTGAATCAAATATCTTACCTATTGTTTCAATTGGTATTACACCTTCAGATTGCAAAATATTATCTAAATTTTTTAAAATACCCTCTAATCCATTTAGAAAAACCTCATCAAGATCTTTATTTTTTTTTATCATATCTAATGCTCTCTGATAATCATCCCGTATAGTTAAAAATCTAGAAAGAAGATTAGCTTTATTTGATTCTATAGTAGAAGCCATTTGTTTTTCTATTTGTTTTCTATAATTGTCAAAATCTGCCATCAAATATTTTAATTTATTAAGATTAGTTTCTGCTGTTTTTTTTGTTTCTTTTAATTCAATTTTTGTTTTTTTTAATTCTTCTTTTAGAGATTCACTATTATTATCAGTAATTTGTCTTCCATCTTTTTCCATTGAATTATTATTATTGAACATATAATTTATTCAAATAAACAAAGCCCGATAATTAGATATCGTTAGAAGAACAATTTTGAATATGAAATAAAATAAATATAAATATACAGTATCAGACAAATTAAATATAGAGCATACTAAAAAAAATGCTATGTCAGTTACACAAGATGATGATGAAATTTCTGCTATCATGAAAAGAAAAATAGAAGTGTTTGAAGAAAAATTGAAATTGATGAATGAACTAAAAAAAATTAACAAGCCTGTAAATCTTACTGATTCAAATTTTGATCTGGAAAAATCAAAGTATTCTTTACTAGTCGTAGATTTTTGGGCTGCATGGTGTGGTCCATGTAAAATGATATCACCTATCATAGAACAACTAGCAGAGCAATATTCTGGAAAAATAGTATTTGGTAAAGTCAATGTGGATGAAAATCCTCTTATATCACAAAGATTTCAAATTCAAAGCATTCCAACTTTAATGATCTTGAAAAAAGGGCAAGTTATTGATGTAATGATAGGTGCATTACCAAAAGGACAAATTGAAAATAAAATAAAGCAATACATAGAATAGCATACTTCTAAATATATCTAGAAATGAAAAATTAAACAATATTTTCACTGATAAACCATTACGATATAATAGAAATAGATCTAATGGATAATTGTTTAATTAATTATAATATGTAAAAGGATATTAGAAATAATTTCGAATTTTATTTTCGAAAAATTTAGGTATAATAATTAATTATGCATAATTGCCTTTTATAGAAGATTTTGCTCCACATGCGTCACACAATAAAAAGCCAAGTTTTTTATTTTTTTCTGTTCTTGTATCAGGGCTACCACAAACGGGGCATATGACATAATCTTTTACATATCTATCAATTAATGCACCAAAAGACGAACGTACTTTACGTCCTAAAAAAATGACTCTATCGCCGTTAATATAACCAGCAGAAGCAAGCTCCTTATTAAGATATAGTAATAATTTTTCTGGATCACGACGTAATGCTTTGGAAAAATCCATAAAATTTCTAAATATTGTTCTTTGACCAACCCAAATTATTTGTGGAACAGGTAATTCCAATCTAGAGATTTCTTTTTTAGTTGTTGTTCCTAACTTATTATGAACTCTATCAAGTAATAATTCATAATCTGCTTTAGTTTGATGTTCCCCCATAATCAATTAACATCTTTTCTTATTAATTTATCTTATGGTAGATATTATAAAATGAAAATTTTTGAAAAAGGTAATCAAAGGATGATGATGGTTTATTATAACAATATGATGATCAAAATGATATTATACGTTAGAACTAAAAATAATTATACTACAATAACCATCATATGAACATTATATAACTTTAATTATAATAATATAAATTGTTTCATAGTCTTAATTCTTTTTTTTAAGTGAATTGTATTATACAAAAAAAAGAGTAGTAGCAGCATAAATAAGTTTTATTTATCATATTCATTTAACCATTGAAAAAATGGACGAATGGTATTGTTATCAGGCAGTTGTGAAGAATCAGACACATTATAACATAACATAAGCATTCTTTGCTCAAGCTTGCTGACTAGATTAGGTGGAACTTCAATTTTTTTTATGGGTCGTTTAAATAGGTCAAAAAAATAATCTTGTTTATAATATGCAATATGTTGTTCAAAACAGTTGGAGAGAATTGTTGGATCTCGTGTTATTCTATAATTAAGATGTTTAGAGGAGGAGGAAGAGGCTTGTTCTTCTATGCTTATTTGTAATATCCTCTTGTTATACTCTTCTCTGATAAAATCAGAATCAAGTTTATTTTTTTCAAATTCATGAAAGATCTTGATACTTCTAGCTCGTTGTTCCATAGTTCTTTTTGCTATATCTTTAACAGATAATATTTCTAAATCACTAATTACTTTATTATTTTTTCCAAACAAATAAAATATTCCTATAATCTCATCTTTTTTAATAAAAGGAAATTCGATTTTTTTTTCAAGAAATCGTGTTATTCTATAATCGATATCTACTGGGGTAAATATTCCCATATAGGAATCAGTTACTACAACCATATTAGTGTCACTTAAGATAATACTTTATGTATAGATTAGTAACCAATTATTTATTAGTGCATACTAAAAATTATATGAAATAAAATTACTCTTTAGAAGAAACAGTATAATTTATTACAATTAAAATAAAAAAAAGATTTAATGAGCATGTGGTGGTGGAGCGCCGCTTTTTGAAAGTGCTTCATTGAATGTTCCTGATTCTTTTTCATGATATTCTAATGATGATTGATCTACTTTAATTGCTTGTGGAGGACATACTGAAACGCAAGCCATACACCAGATACAATCATGTTCTCTTATAGGATCTGCTTTATCTGTATAGTCTTTTCGCTCTTCCTTTACTGCAGAGCCAGTTCCTTCATATGTTTCTGTATGTGCATCTTTGGCAGGAACATCCTTTTCTGTCCTATACCATTGAAATACTTGAACTGGACAAGCTTCAATACAGGCACCGTCTGCGACACAAGAGTCCCAATCAACGGCTACCATGGTACCACTTACACCTAGTGGCACTTGTTCTTCACCTCTTGCAGCATATGCTGCCTTTACTTCTTCATTTTCAGATGCTTCGTCTGTTTTACCTGGTCCCCATCTAAAGTGAAAATGTTCATCATCAGAAAGTTGGATTTTACCAATCACTTGGTGATTTTTTGGAAAGTCTGGATCTATTGGCATTTATATCTATTTTATCCATGAACATATATTATATAAATGATATGTGAAATAAAAACAGACTTTATGTAATTTAAAACTTAAAGTAATTTATAATTGATGTTATAGAATAAGATTATCTTTTATTTATATATTAATTAAAAAAAGAAAAAATAAAAAAGTTTGGAACTAGTCATTGAATGCTTTTTCTGCATGCTGGGTTATATCCAAGCCTGCTTCTTCTTCTTCGTCTGATACTCTTAGGCCTATAGTCTTGTCTATAATCTTGAAAATTGCTGCGGATACAGCGAATGCAAAGGCTGCAGCTACGGCAACTCCGAATGCTTGTATAGGCAATTGTGCTGGGTTTCCATGTAATAGCCCTACAGGTCCACCTTCCATTACCAGGGGACTAGCAGCTACCCCTATTGCTAAAGCACCTATTATACCTGTTACACCGTGAACAGAACTAACATCCAATGCATCGTCTATCTTTAATTTTTCTTTAAACAATACTATACCATAGTATGAACCAAACCCTAGAATGATACCCAAAACGAAAGCATCTTGTCCAGTAATGTAACCAGCAGTAGGCGTAATTCCAGCAAGTCCAGAGATTGCACCATTTATGACAGCTGCTACAGAAGGTTTTCCCGAACGTTTCCACGATAGAAATAGCCATACCAACGTACATGTTGCAGCACCTATTTGCGATGTCAAAAGAGCATTTCCTGCAATGCCACTAGCAGCTAATGCACTACCAGCATTAAATCCAAACCACCCTAGCCATAGCATTGTAGCTCCTATTACAGCTAATGGTAAGTTGTGCGGTATCATTATCTGTGGTCCAAAATTTCTTCTCCTTCCAAGTACTAGTCCAGCAGCTAGAGATGCCATACCAGCGCTAGTATGTATTACTATACCACCGGCAAAGTCCCATACTCCAAGCTGTGCTAACCATCCGCCTCCCCAGATCCAATGAGCTAGTGGGAAGTAAACGAACAAGCTCCAAGCTATAGCGAATATGAAAAAAGAACTATATTTCAGTCTTTCCGCAAACGCACCAGAAATCAATAGAGGAGTAATAACAGCGAACATCATCTGATATGTTGCAAAAGTCACTCCAGGAATTGTAACATTTATTCCAAATCCTTCATGAATATTTACTCCATTGTAGAATATATGATCTAATCCTCCTATTATCCCGCCTTGAGTAGGTCCAAAGACCAAGGTAAAACCAACAATAAACCACAGGGTGGAAAGAATTGCCAACCCAGAAAACGTGTGCATTATTGCTGAAAGTCCATTCTTGAATCGGATTAAGCCAGCTTCAAAGAATCCCAAACCAGGTGTCATCAACATGACAAGTCCTGTTGCGACCATCATCCATGCAGTATCACCAGTATCTAACGCCATTCCTGTTGCTAAGTCACCACATAGTATTATAAAAAAGTTTGTCCTAGAGTAATAAAAAATTAATTTAATAGTATTATTTAAAAATAATTATAAATCTTTTAAGTATTTATAAAATATTTTGTAATTCCCTCTTAAGTACATTTACCATGTTTTGTATATCCATTTCAGTCACCCCAGGATGAACTGGTAAAGATAAAACATGTTTGCTCGACCAATTAGTATTTTGTAAATCATTATTCATTGAAAATTTCTGATAAAAAGGAGTTTTATGGACAGGAGGGTCATAATAAACAGCTACTCCTATTCCATTTTCTATTAACTTTTTCTTAATATAATCTCGCAAAGTTATATTATTGGGATTGTTAAATGCTAGTGTAAAAAGATACCAATTAAATTTTTTTATTTGATCTTCTTCAGGAATTTTAATATTATATTTTGAAATAATTGTTTCTAGTAAATTGGATAATAATAAAGAATTCTGTCTTCTAAGATTCAAAATAGTTTTTAATTTTTTCATTTGTATTTTAGCTATTGCAGCACTTAATTCAGGAAGTCTATAGTTAAGTCCTAACATTTGTGTATCATATCCTTCAACCATGCCATGATTTCTGATCATCTTTAATGTGTCTGCTAATTTATCATCATTTGTTACAATAGCTCCACCTTCACCAGCTGTCAGAACTTTGCTAGCATACATACTAAAACATCCCATTGTTCCAAAAGTTCCTGTTTGTTTATTTTTATAAAGTGATCCTAATGATTGACAAGCATCTTCAATAATATAAAGAGAATACTGATTTGCAATTTCATTTAGTTCACAAAGATCTGAAGGATGACCGTATAGATGAACAGGGATTATAGCTTTACTTTTTTTAGAAATTTTTCTCTTTAAATCGTGAAGATCGATAGTATAATCTTTAGTATTGATATCTACAAATACGGGTTTAGCACCAGATGCAATTACAGAATTAGCCGTTGCCACGAAAGTAAAAGAAGGAAGCAATACTTCATCATCAGCCTTGATATCAAGTGCAAGTAATGCTGCATGCAAAGCAGCTGTACCAGAATTAACAGAGATCGCATGTTTAACATTTAAAAAAGTTCGTAATGATGATTCAAATTCTTGAACTCTTTTACCACCATTTCGAGAAGCACTAGTGAGAGCATTTTCATCAAGTACTTTGATAACTTCTTGTTTCTCCTCGTTATCTATCCAAGGTCTATTAATAGGAATCAATTTCAACTATTTATCTGATTAAGAATATCAAATAAGTGTTTTTGGTAAAATCTTTTAATTTTATTTACCATTGTTGTGTATCGTTATACACATTAAATTGCTTTAAATAATTTGGCAGATGAAACCATTTATATAATAATAAATTATATGTTTATAATACATTAATAAAACTGAATTTTAATAATGATTCTATAAAAACTATTGTATTAGTATTATAATTCAATTAAAACGGTTTGCAAATTGATTAAATTAATAGTTATGGATATTATGAATATATATTAGAATTATTAAAATATAATAGTAGGCTATTCAACTTATCTTTTGTGCAGATGTGGCAGAGTGGTCTTCTTTTCAGAACACAATAATGCGTCGGCCTTGAGTAATCTTCAAGGTTAAGAGCAAGCCGATTCGCCTTCGGGCGATCAGGAGTTCGAATCTCCTCATCTGCGCTTATATGTTAAAATAAAAGAAGTCTAATCACTTTAGAACTAGATATAAAATTTATTAGACTTTAACAATTAAATTCGCATTAAAATGGATAAAAGATTAGTAGTAGTAGCTATATTGGTTGTTGCAAGTGCAATAGTTACTATTTTTATATCTCCTTTAGATACTACTGTTCCTATCCCAGAGCCTTCATTTTTGAATAATACAACAAATCCAAATAAAGGTATTGAGATAATTGCAGAAAATCTATCAACACCTTGGGCAATAGATATTGCAAAAGATAATAGAATATTTTTTACTGAACGTGACGGAAAGATCAGGTTAATTGATGCAAAAGGAATCCTTATTGATGAACCACTAGCTTACATTAGAGTTGCACAAAATGGAGGTTTAGGATTATTAGGAATTACTCTTCACCCTAATTTTACAGAAAATCATTTAATGTATATTTATCACAGCTACTTGAAAGATAACAAAATTTATAATAAAGTTTTACTTTTGAAAGAAAAAGATAACAAAATTATTGAATCTGATATATTAATTGATTCTATTCCAGGGTCACTATATAACAATGGGGGAAGAATAAATTTTGGGCCTGATAACAAGCTATATATTGTCACCGGTGATGCTTCTGATCCTAATTTAGCACAAAACCGCTCTTCACTTGCAGGTAAAATATTGAGAGTAAATTCAGATGGATCTATTCCTTCAGATAATCCATTTAAAGATTCTCCTATTTATTCATATGGACACAGAAACGTTCAGGGAATTACATGGCATCCTGAAACAAAACAAATGTATTCATCAGAACATGGTCCATCAGGATTTGATGAAATTAATTTAATTGTCCCAGGAAAGAATTATGGGTGGCCATTGGAAGAATGTGAAGGAACAAATACTTCTGAAAAAGCTATTGTTTGTTTTAATCCTGCAGTTGCCCCTTCTGGTATAACATTTGCTTCATCAGATAAACTAGGCTATAAAAATGATCTAATTGTAACAACTCTTAAAGGTTCTCATCTAAGACAAATAGACATAGAATCAGGAGAACAAAATAACATATTAGTAGGTTATGGTCGACTTAGAGATATTGTTGAATCTAATGATGGTACATTATACGTATTAACCAGCAATACAGATGGAAGAGGAATTATCCAAGCTAACGATGATAAAATTTTAAAAATACTTAAACCATAATCTTATGTGGACAAAAAGAACAATAAGAAAAATGATAAAAATGGCAAAAAATTTTATGAGTTAGATCATTATGATCGTTTGGAATTTTTGAAAAAAGATGCTCACCTTACTGATCAAGATTTAAAAATATTTCAAGACTTTCCAAAGAATTTTGAATTTGATAAAGTTAACAATATGATTGAAAATGCAATTGGATTTGTACCAATTCCATTAGGAATTGCGACTAATTTTATTATAAACGGAAGAAAATATTTAATTCCAATGGCTATAGAAGAACCATCTGTTATTGCTGCTGCAAGTAAAGCTGCCAAAATTGCAAGTATAAAAGGGGGCTTTTTAGCTGAAGCAGATAATTCCATCATGATTGGGCAAATCCAATTAATTTCAAGAGATAAAAGGAATGATAAAGACAAATTTTTTTATAAGGAAGAAAGAGATAGAGTAAAAAAAATAATATTAAATAATAAAGAAAAACTACTGGAAATAGCAAATTCAAAAAGTAGATCTGTACATGCTATTGATTTACAAATAAGAGAAATCTCTGATGAAAGCATTAATAAAATTGGTTATATGATAATAATAGAATTAATTATAGATACAAAAGATGCAATGGGAGCAAATGTAATTAATACAATGTGTGAATTAATTGCTCCAGAATTAGAAAAAATAACTAAATGTACAGTTATTTTAAAAATTTTGTCAAATTATTCAACAAAAAGAATGGCCAGATGTAAAGCTATTTTTCCAAAAGAAATGATTGGTGGCTCAAAAGGAGTAGAACGAATTTTATATGCATTTGCATTTGCGTATTCTGATATATATAGAGCTGTTACACATAACAAAGGCTTAATGAATGGAATTGATGGAGTAGCTATGGCAACAGGGCAAGACGTTAGAGCTATAGAAGCAGCTGCACATGCATATGCTTCTAAAGATGGAAAATATAGATCTTTGACTAAATGGTATAAATCAAAAGAAGGAGATTTAGTTGGAGAAATTGAGATTCCATTGGCTATAGGAACGGTAGGCGGAATAACCTCAGTACATCCATATGTAAAAACACCCTTGAAAATATTGAATATAAAGAAAGCCAAAGAGCTTGCTTTAATAATGGTAGCAGTAGGCCTAGCTCAAAATTTTGCTGCGCTGCGTGCTTTAGCAGACGAAGGAATTCAGAAAGGACATATGAGATTACATGCAAGAAATATAGCTATAACTGCAGGAGCAACAGATGAACAAATCAATATCATTGCAAGCAAACTTGTCCAAGAAAATAATGTTACTGTAAATAAGGCTAAAGAGATAATCGAATTAATTAATAAAAATGAAAAGTAGTAATAAGTAGATATATATCAGATAAGAAGAAAAATTTTTTGTTATAGTTATGGCTCATATAGTAAAATTTGCTGTGCCCAAGGGAACCATTGAAGAAGCAACATTTAAGATTCTCGAAGAAGCATGGCAAAAAGTAAGCGGTAGAGCACGAACTTATAGGATTAAGTTAAGTGATCCAGATATAGAAGTTAAACTTCTGAGGCCACAGGAAATTCCAACTTATGTACAAGAGGGATTATATGATGTTGGAATTACGGGAAGAGATTGGATTAGAGAAGCAAATGCTGATGTAAAAATATTGCTTGATTTAGAATATGGTAGAGTTAAACAAGTAATAGCCATACCGGAAAGTTTTCAATTTAATAATTTAGATGAAATGATTATAGAACATGTAAAAAATGATAAACCATTAAGAATATCTGCAGAATATCTTACGACTACAGCAAATCATATAAAATCCAAAGTTGCCTACCAAAAATATTTTAGAAATAGCAATCCTATGATTATTACCCCTTGGTTTAGATTTGGTGAAAATAAAAATGTTCAAATTTTTCTCTCTTTTGGGGCGACAGAAGCTAAGCCACCTGAAGATGTAGATGCCATATGTGATATTACTGAAACTGGAACAACTCTAGTTCAAAACAATTTAAAAATTATTGATACAATTATGGAATCTACGTCTGTTCTAATTGCAAATAAAAATTCTCTTAAAGATAATAAAAAGAGAGAAAAGATAGCAGACATGATTGCATTATTAAAAGGAGTAGTAGAAGCACGTAAAAAACTGCATATTTTTGTTAATGTTAAAAAAGAAAATTTAGATAAACTACTTTCTACTTTACCAGCATTAAAGAGACCTACAGTTAGCAATTTAAGCGAAGAAGGATGGTATGGAGTGAATACCATAATAGATAAAAACGAATTTATAAAAATTGTTCCAATTATGAGAAAATTAGCGCAGGGGTTAGTAGTATCAGAACCAAGACAAATATTACCTTTAGAAGAAATCAACATAGATAAAGAAGAATAATTGAAGAGAATAACAATTAAAAATGCTAAACTAGATGTAGATAGAGTACGTTATAGCATATCTAGTAATTTTTCTGAAGATGCAATTAAAAAAACAAGAGAAATTATAGAAAATGTTCGAAAGTATGGTGATGATGCTATAAAAAAATATACTTCTATATATGATAAAGTAGAACTCGATTCATTTAAGGTTAATAATGAAGAAATAGAAGAAGCATACAATTGTATTTCTGATGATCATATTAAAACTATTAAACTTATTAGAGATAGACTGATAAAAAATGAGGCTATTCTTTTAGAACATCTTAAAGAAATATCATATTTATATCCACAAAGTGAAAACCTACAACGCACCTTTCAACCTATTTCTAGCACTGGTTGTTATGTCCCAGGGGGGTCTGCCAGATATCCAAGTACATTAATAATGTGTGTAACTCCAGCAAAATTAGCAGGAGTTAAAAGAATAGTAGCAATATCACCAACTAAGAAAGATGGAAAAATAGACCCACTTACTTTAGTTTCTGCAGATATTTGTGGAGTTGATGAGATATACAAAGTTGGAGGAGCACAAGGCATTGCAGGATTAGCATTTGGAACTGATAGTATCAAAAGAGTAGACAAGATTGTAGGCCCAGGTGGAATATATGTAACAATTGCAAAATTATTAGTTTCGAATATAGTATCAATAGATATGTTAGCAGGTCCTACTGAATTAGTAATTTATGCAGATGATAAATCTAATGCAAAATATGTTGCTTTAGACTTAATTTCTCAATCAGAACATAGTAAAGATACACTGTGTGGACTAGTAACTAATTCACATGAATTTGCAAACAAAGTTGAAGAAGAAATTAATAGCATTTTAGCAAAAAAGATCTCACGTCAGGAAATAGTTACAAATAGTTTACATGAAAATGGATTTATTGCAATATCTGAAAATGAAGATTCAGCAATAGAATTTGTTAATGAAATAGCTCCAGAACATTTACAAATAATGGCTAAGAATGAATTAAAAATAGTTAAAAAAATTACATCTGCAGGACTTGTTTTACTTGGAGAAAATACTCCATCTGCTGCGAGTGATTATTGTCTAGGATCAAATCATGTTCTTCCTACTATGGGATTTGGTAAATCGAGAACATCTTTATCAATATTGGATTTTGTTCGAATTTCAAATATAGTAAAAAGTTCAAAAAAAGAGATTGAGGAAATTGAGCCTTTTGTCAAGATAATAACTCAAGAGGAAGGATTAATTAATCATTATAAAGCTGTTAAAGAAAGAGTAAGAGACAGCTAAAATCAAAAAGAGAAGATGATAGGCAGTATATGGACAAATGGTTTGAATCAAAATTAATTGAAATAGGAAAACTAAATTGTTATATAAAACCAGTAAAAAGTAAAGGATTGAAACTTGATGCAAATGAAAATCTTGTTTTAAAAAAAGATTTTATTAAAAAAATAGCAATTAAAGCTGTACAAAAAGAGGATTTAAGAAAATATCCTTTACAACAACTTGATAATTTTTATTTACAACTTTCAAAATATACTAAAATAGATAAAAAAAATCTAGCTGTTGGAAATGGTTCAGATCAAATAATAGATTTAATCATTTCAGCCTTTGGAAAAGAAAAAAGAGTAACTACCTTTACTCCTACTTTTTCTTATTTCATTGATAGATGCCAATTATATTCTATGAAAATAGACAAAATACCTCTTTTACAGGATAATTCCATTGATAAAAAAAAATTTATTCAAAGTGCAAAAAAATCTGAAATAGTATATATTTGTTCACCAAATAATCCTACAGGCAATCAATTTGATAAGGAATTATTAATAGATATATTTAAAAATCTTGATGATAAGCTAATAATTTTAGATGAAGCTTATATAGATTTTGCAAATTACTCTTTTTTTTCTGAAACGATCAAAAGTCAGAATATAATA
Source organism: Nitrososphaeraceae archaeon (assembly GCA_036380115.1). GTDB lineage: Archaea > Thermoproteota > Nitrososphaeria > Nitrososphaerales > Nitrososphaeraceae > TH1177. The sequence continues at coordinate 17,651 of DASVFI010000113.1, forward strand.
ATATTAAGAACACTATCTAAAGCATTTGGATTAGCAGGAGCAAGGTTGGGTTATTGTATTGCTAACGAAAATTTTTCATCCATATTTAAGAATACAATACAATATCCTTATGCAATAAATAATATTTCTTTGAATATAGGAAGTGAAATATTAAAGAATTCGAAATATATTGAGAAGACTATTAAAATTATTAAAAAAGAACGTAAAAGAATAATAGACTATGTAACTAAAACAAATGATGAAATAAAGGTTTTTAAAACTGATTCTAATTTTATTTTTTTTCAAATTATTGACATCGATAAATATGAACGGATTTTAACTCAATTAAAAAAAGACAAGATATCAGTTAAAACAATAGGAATGATAAAAGATAGAGAAGGAGCTCATATTAGGGTAACTATTGGTACAAAAATGATGAATAATAAATTTTTAAGTTCTTTATCTAAGGTATTATAATGTATCAAAAGATAAATAATAATAATTTCATTTTTACAATGAAAAAATACATCAATATTGGCTGTATTATTTTTGATATTGATGGAGTTTTAATTGATGTAACAAAATCTTATAATGAGGCAATAAAAAAGACAATTCAATTTGTCGTTGAGGGTCTGATTAAAAAAGACAATTTAAAAGATTTAGTTACAGATAAACTAATTTTGAAATTTAGACAGACTGGAGGTTTTAACAATGACATTGATACAAGTTATGCAATTAGCTTGGCATTATTATCACAGCCGGAACTTGAAAATTCCAATCTTGAAAATTTTTTGATTGAGGTAGCAGAACATGCTGATGAAACAGGAATAGATTCGGTTGAAAAATATATTAAAAAATTAATATCGAATAAAACCTCTTCCAATCATTCAATTAATATTCATAAAATTCTTGATTATTTAAATTATCCAGGAAAAATTGGAGATAGCATAGTTTCTACCGTATTTGATGAATTTTTTTATGGACAAGAATTATTTTTAAAAAGATATGGAATTAAATCAAAATATTATTTTGGAAAACCATTCATTGAAAATGAGAGAATAGTAATTACAGATAATACAATTAGGAAGATAAAAGAAAGATTTAATGATAAGATTGCCATGGTTTCAGGAAGAAGTAAGATTGCAGCAGCCTATGCACTAGATAATAAATTTTATTTGTTAAACGAGAAGAATAGTATATTTCTTGAAGATGAGGATAGAACATACGCTAAACCAAATCCATATGGATTAAAAAAAACAATAAACAAAATTAATGCAAAAAATGATATTCTCTATTGTGGAGACTCTATTGAAGATTTAATAATGGTTAGAAGAGCAGAAGAAGAATTAAATCAAAAAAAAATTAACAAAACAAAAACTAATATTGTTTTTTGTGGAATATATGGCTGTAGTAGTAATCCACATGAGTTAATCAATAATTTTATGGAGAAAAAAGCAGATATAATAATTAAAAGTGTTAATAATTTACCATATATATTAAATAAAGTATTATACAAATATTGATAGTTGAATTCAGAACCTCTTAACTTGGATAAATCTCAAAAAAGAATGTTAATCAAAGAAAGATTTACAAAAGAGACCAATGTAAGAGTGAGCGTTAATATTGATGGTTCTGGGAACGCTGAAATTAAAACTGGAATTCCATTTATAGATCACTTAATTTCAGCTTTTGGAAAGCATAGTATGGTAGATATTTATTTAGAGGCAAAATCAAATGATAATATCTCTCATCATTTAATTGAAGATGTTGCTATAACTCTATCTCAGACACTAAATGAGGCACTATCAAATCGAACACGAATTAGAAGATATGGATATGCAATAATTCCAATGGATGAAGTAATGGCAATCTCAGCAATTGATCTAATCAAAAGACAATTTCATAAAGTAAATTTAGGATTAACAAGAGAGGAAATAGAAGGAATTGCAAGGGAGGATTTGGAACATTTTATAGAAAGTTTATTACAAAATCTTAATGCATGTACTCATATTAATATACAATATGGCGAAAATGATCATCATAAAATAGAGGCAGCTGTAAAATCATTTGCAATATCGTTTAGGATGGCTTCAGGTATAGATCAACAAAGAAATGATATTCCAAGTACAAAAGGGGTAATGTAATATTGAATGATATTGCAATTTTTGATTATGGTGCAGGTAATCTTTATAGTTTAAAATGTTCTTTAGAGAGAAATGGAGCAAAAAAAGTTTCAATAATTAAATCTTTAAAAAGTATTAATAGATATAATGGATTAATTCTTCCTGGAGTAGGTAACTTTGATCCGGCTATTCAATCGATAGAGCCATACAGAAATGATTTTGATAATTTAGTTGAAAAAGATTTTCCTCTATTGTGTATTTGTTTAGGAATGGAAATGTTATTTGATAATAGCGAAGAGGGAAAGTTAGAAGGTTTAAAAATTTTAAATGGAAACGTAATTATGCTTCCAAGAAAAAAGGTAAAAATCCCACATATGGGATGGAATAATTTAGAAATTGCAGATAAAAAGAGTAAAATTCTTCATGGACTAAAAGATGGATGTTGGGTCTATTTTGTTCATTCATATCATATTGTTCCAAAAGATAAAAGAGTAATAGTTGCTAATTCCCAATATGGAGGCAATATACCAGTAGTTGTGGAGAAAAACAATCTTTTTGGAACACAATTTCATCCTGAAAAATCAGGTATAAATGGAGCAAAAATAATAAAGAACTTCTTGAGAGTGTGTGGTGGTAAATATTGAATATAATACCTGCAATTGATATACTAGAAGGACAAGTAGTGAGACTAGTTAAAGGAGAACTCCAAAATAAAATTGTTTATAGTGATAATCCTATAGAAATTGCAGAAAAATTGGAAACTCAAGGTGCAGAAATAATTCATGTGGTAGATCTTGATGCTACCTTGACTACGGGTTGGAATAATAATCAAAATAACACAGAAATTATTTTAAAAATAATAGATACAATAAAAATTCCAGTCCAGGTAGCTGGAGGAATAAGATCTATTGATGCCATTAACAAAATGTTTGAAAAAAAAGCAGAAAAAATTGTTATAGGAACATTGGCATACAAAAATCCACAAGTATTACAACAATTATCAAAGGATAAAGTAGAAAAAATAGTAATTTCAATAGATCAGAATAAAGGTATTGTCATGATTGATGGATGGAGGCAACCATCTGGATTTAAGGTAATTGAAGCTATAAAATTTTTTATGGCCAAAGGAATTAAAGAATTTTTACTCACGACAGTGGATAGAGATGGAACTTTTAATGGCCCAGATTTAGATACGCTTTCCTATGCTTCAAACGTAAATGGAGCAAAAATAATTGCAAGTGGTGGAATATCCAGTATTGAAGACATGATTAGAGTCAAAAACATTGGTTGTTCTGCTGTCATATTAGGTAAGTCTATTTATGACGGAAAAATAGATGTAAAAAAGGCAATAGCAGTAATTTAAAAATGACCTTAGCAAAAAGAATTATTCCGTGTCTTGATGTAAACAATGGTAGAGTAGTTAAAGGTATTAATTTTAAAGAAGTGAAAGATGCAGGGGAACCAGTTGAATTTGCAAAAAAATATAGTCATCAAGGAGCAGATGAACTTGTTTTTCTTGATATAACCGCTTCAGAGCAAAAACGCGACATTATTAAAAATGTAGTACGCAATGTTGCTAAAGTTATAGATATTCCTTTTACTGTAGGTGGGGGTATAAAAAAATTAGAAGATGCTAGAGATATTTTGCTAAGTGGAGCTGATAAAGTTTCAATTAATACATCTGCTGTAAAAAATCCAAAATTAATTACTGAATTAATGTCTATTTTTGGAAAACAATGTATAGTAGTAGCAATAGATGTTAAAAAAAATTATTCTTATGATGATTATAGAAAAATTTTAAACGACAACAAAAAAGAGCGTAAAAGAAACCAAGATAATCTTTATTGGTTTGAAGTCATGATATATGGAGGAAAACAAAGAACAAGCATAGATGCAATAGAGTGGGCCAGAAAGGTAGAAGAACTTGGAGCAGGTGAAATTCTTTTAACAAGTATTGATGCGGATGGAACTGAAGAAGGATATGACTTAGAATTAAACAAAGCTATTTGCAGAGAGGTAAGTATACCAGTCATAGCCTCCGGTGGATGTGGCAAACCAATACATATGGTTGAAGTTTTTCAAAAAACAAATGTAGATGCAGCTTTAGCAGCATCTATATTTCATTATGAGAAGTCAACTATTAAAAATGTAAAACAATTTTTAAAAAGAAATGACATACATGTGAGAATATGACAAAAACTTATTCCAAAATTTTATCTCATAACAGATTATACAAATTAATAGTATAATAGTAAAAATTAAACTACCTAAAAATTTATTATTTATTTAAACCTTGTAAATGACCTTGTTGTTCTAACTTATCAGCATGAGCGGCTATATATCTCCAAACAATATCTGCTTTCTCAGATTGAAAATCCCAAGGTGCAAGTAGCACTAGATCATTGTCCCTTATCCACATTCGTCTTTTGATCTTACCTCGAATACGACATGTACGTACTTTACCATCAGTACATTTTACAATAACATTATCGCCTCCTACTAACTTTATAACTCTACCGAACATTTCTCCTTCATGAGGCATAACAAGCTCTTTTAGTTCAGCCTCATTCAAAACTTTTCTTTTACCTAAATCTAATCCTTCCTTATATTACATAAAATAAAGTAATTTAAAAATGTATTGTCTAATGATAAAATAGAAATCTAAAAATTTAAAAGAAGATTTCCAGTTATAGATATCAATAAATTGTAGAATATAGTTATGTTACTTTTTAAAATAATAATAAAATATATAAAAACTTAATTTGCTAAAAATACAGAAATAAGAAATATTCGTTAATAAGTTTTTAAATATTAAATTGCATAGTTATATAATATACTAAAATTAAATGATAAAGTTTGTTATTATAAATAA
>DASVFI010000114.1:0-7583 GCA_036380115.1 Nitrososphaeraceae archaeon
ATTTCTTATTAAATATATGATATTTTTTACTTGCTAAAAAGTATATTTTTATTCGTAAATTTATATTTATCTTTAGCGTAGATCTTTTTGTTAAAGTAATTTCAGATCATTGGTAATTTTGTTGATTATTTGAGTGGGAGCAGGACCAATACCTACACAGGTAGCAGTTCCTGGTTCAAGTTGTGTCAATCCGGCATCTCGTACAATAGCAGTAGGTAAGTTATGGAAATGTCCTTTTTCATTAATTTCTTCTAATTCTTTCAAAGAATTAACTTTTAAAATGATCTTTGGTTGCCCAAAATCAAACCATCCTTTAAACCAATCAATATTTTTACTTCTAGCTTTTTCACACGATAAAATTGAGGCATGAGCCACTTGTGCAGCTAGTTTGCCTGTTCCCATTTTCAAATCTTTTCTGACTATGATGACCTGTTTTAAGTCCATTATAAAATACATTTTAATTATTTATATTAAAAATATTTAGCATATCATGGAAAAGAAGTTTGATTCCATTGTTGTTGGTGGAAGTATTTCTGGATTGTTATGTGCCAGAGAAATGTCAAGATCAGGGCTTTCTGTTGCAGTATTAGAAGAAGATTATGAAATTGGTAGTCCTGAACATTGTGGAGGATTAGTTAGTCTTGATGGCATTAAAAAGTTAGGAATAATCCCTTCTAGTAAGGCAATTCTAAATGAAGTAAATAAAGCAAAAATACTTTCAGCCACAAAAGAATTTGAAGTCAGCGCTAATAGAGATAAAATAACAGTATTGGATAGAAGAGAGTTGGATAAACAAGTTGCATATCAAGCCCAAAAATTCGGAAGTGAAATAAGAACTAAAAGCTTAGTAACATCAATAAATTATGATAGCTCTAAAAAAGAGTATGTTATTAAAACAAAGGACGAAATTTTTTATTCTCAATTCTTTATTGATGCAAGAGGTATAACTTCTCTTATAAATAATAATAATAATAATAGAGATGGTGTATTGCAATCTGCACAATATGAAGTATATGCTGATTGGATCATTCCTGATGAAATAATAGTGAAATTCGATAAAGTAAAGTATCCAGATTTTTTTGCTTGGATAATTCCTAGTGGAAATGGTAAAGGCAAGATTGGCGTAGCTGGAAGAAAAATAAATACATTACAAACATTAGAATCATTTATTGAAAGCTTCAGTTCTAAATATTCTATCATAAGAAAAATATATGCACCAATTTGGATTGGAGGGCCTTTAAAAAATTTTGTATTTAATAATATGATATTAGTGGGAGATGCAGCAGGACAAACAAAGCCTACTACTGCGGGTGGTATTTTCTCCTGTGGAATGGGTGGAATTTTAGCAGGTTCTCATATTGCTCTTTATAAAAAAAATGCTGTTAATTCTTTATTAATTAAGTACGAAATAGATTGGTATTCAATTTTTGGTAAAGAATTTCAAAGAATGCTCTTTTTTAGAAAGATAATGGAAAGATTAGATAACAAATCGATTGATGCAATTTTTTCTCTTATTTCTGATTCTGATATTGCAGAAATATCAAAATCTGCAACCTTTGATTTCCATAGTTTTGCTCTATCAAAGATTTTGGGATCTAAAAAAGCAATTAAGTTAATTAGTACATTCTTAGGAAATGAATTTCGACATATTATAAATTAAGCAAAATATAAATTCGGTTATTTTTCCAATAGATTTAAAATGTCAACATTGCAATTACCGATCTGTTCGTCATGTAATAGATCGATCATGCCGAATGATGAATGTGTCAAATTTTATTGTCCTAGCTGTGGGTATGTTCTGCTCTGGAGATGCCAAAGCTGTAGAGAATTCTCAAGATTTTATAAGTGTGTAAATTGTAGTTTTGAGGGCCCTTGAAATGTCAAGACTAGTTGCTAGAGTTAAAATTCTTCCATCAGAAGCAGAGACAGATTTAGACGACATAATTAATAAGTTAAAATTAGCCTTACCTACCGGAATGGGCTTAGAAAGATATGGGAAAGAGCCTATTGCTTTTGGGATTTACTCTTTAATTTGTGACTTCACTTTAAATGATGAAGAAGGCCAAATGGATTCACTTGAAGATTATATCCAAAAAACTGAAGGGGTAAGCGAAATTCAAGTAATGAGTGTAAGTAGGAAATCAGTGAATATAAAATAATATATGTTTTTATTATTGTAGATATTTTAATATAATTGCTAAATCCTTTTTAATTAGTTAATGAAATATCCTATAAAGAATATCGTTTACGAAAAAGTAAAACAATCGAATACGTTAACTGATTCTGAACTGTCTTCATTATTATCAAAAGAAGGGATAGAAATGAATCTTTCAGAATTAAATAAAATATTACTGGATCTAGAAATTTATGGACTTTTAAAGGTATCATGGATTGCCAAAGATAAGAGAAGAATTGAATTAGTAAAATAGGTTTGTGTATGTGTTTTTTCACTGTTATTAGATATCAAATTTTATAGTAAAATAATGCATCGAGTGCAACTGCAATAAATATTACTACAAGATAAGGAGCAGTTACTTTGTAAGCTTTCCATGCAAAGTCAGGTGTTGGAGTTTTAGTTAGTTTATAATGATAAATGAGCATTAAAGTTCCTGATATTGCTGCTATTGCAGTATATAAAAGACCTAATCCTAAGAAATATAAGGAAATGGAAAATGGAAGCAATAATGCTGTATTAATAAATATATAAATTGATGCCTTTTCATTACCTATTAGAACTGGTAACATCGGAACTTTGACATTTGCATATTCTTCTCTTATTTTCATTGCAAGACACCAAAAGTGAGGAGGGGTCCACATGAAGACCAACCATCCAACTAAAAATCCTAATAGATCTATCGAACCAGTTGTAGTAGCCCATCCAGCCATTGATGCTGCACTACCGGCAAATCCGCCAACTACTATGTTAAATGAATTTAGTCTTTTAAGCCAGGCTGTATAAATTATTACATAGAAAAATATTCCTAAAGCAATCATAAAAGTAGCTATAGGATTTAAAGTAAACCAGGCAAGTATTACAGAAATAGCACTAAGCAATAGTCCATAAATTAAAACTTTCTTTGCAGATAATTTACCTGATGGAATGGGTCGTTTAGATGTTCTGATCATGGATTTATCTATATCTCTATCATAATAGTGATTTAACGCGCTAGAACCCATAGATGCAAGCGCGCCAGCAAGAACTAGAAAAGTTAATTGCCAAATAGACACATCCCATGGAATATCTGGTGATTGATCAAATCTTGTTGCACCTAGCAAAGAGGCTACAGCTGTTATGACTAAAACTACTACAATACGAGGTTTTGATACTTCAATATATGCTCTTATATTCACTGCAATGTATCTCCAGAAATAATTTACATATGTTGGATTTATTTTATTCGTTAAGGTAACTCTCGAAAAATCTCTATTGATGTATTTTTAATAAATAACAATGATTACTCATTCAAAGTCGTGGAAAAGGTTAAAATTATAGCAAAAATCTTCAATCCATGAAGCATGGCAGATTGGGATTTGTTAACGCCAGGCATAGGGTTAACCTCTTTAGGAATTGTTGGAGTACTAGTCTCTCTATCTGGAATTGCGAAAACATTTCTTGATGGTATGCATGCTGTTTCTCTTTTGACATTCTTAATAGGAATGATTTTTTTAAGTGCAGGAATTTTTAAAGATGGGTTTCCCTCTTCAAGGAAGGCTAAAATGGGCTCTTTTATAACTTTGGGGCTATTAATTATAATAGGGTTAATTGGGGCTATTAGTTCAAGTGGCCAAACACAGACGATATTTGCGTATATTGGAATAATAATACTTATTTCAGTTCCGGCATCAGCTGTCATTATTGGAATATACAGAAACAGTCCTAAAGTTAAAATTTACTTGACATCATTTGTTGTTGCAGTTATCATTGGAGTTATCTCTATTTCTGCTCTAGGGATACAAATCCAAAATCAAGGCTCTATATCAGCAGAAAATAACGAGCAAACAATGACTGCCTCAGAACCTATTTCTACTATTGATCCAAATGAATTAGCTAAAGTGAATATTCTTGCTGGCTCATCTGCGCAAGGCAATCCAGATTATGAACCAGAGGAACTAATTGTTAAAGATTCATTAGGTATTCTCTGGATCAATCAAGATAATGTTCCTCATTCCGTAACTAGCTTAAAAGACGATGGCAAATCATTTGATTCTTCTATAATTATGGGAAATGCTAATTATACTCTTTTGCTATCAGATCTTAATGAAAAAGAATATGAATATTTTTGCACTATTCATCCATATATGGTAGCAAAATTCAGAATTGAATCTTAATGAAAAAGAATATGAAATATGAATATTTTTGCACTATTCATCCATATATATGGTAGCAAAATTCAGAATTGAATATCAGTTATTAACATGAATTACTTCATTTATTTTTAAATATTATTATTGAAATTATATTTTATTAGCTAATAAGATTATAGTGTAGTATAATTGATATAGATGCCTTATATACATAAAAAGATTGATACCTTTTTTAGATCAATGGAAAATGAAATTTTAATAATTCACCATTACCATTTAAAAGAACTCCGAAAATTAGCAATTAGCTCATTACCCAATGAATCATGTGCTATATTATTAGGAAAAAAATCTGGAACTAAAAACATAGTTAAATATATTCTGCCATTAAATAATTCTGCTCAATCATCTATAGCATTTTTTATTGATCCTGATGAATTATTTAAGGTGTACAAAAAAGCTAAGTTAATGAATTTAGAAATTATTTCAATTTTTCATTCTCATCCTTCTAATCCTTTCCCCTCTGAAACTGACAGAATTTATATGTATATCAATCCAGTTATTTGGATTATTTACTCTACTTTTTCTAATTCTTTTAAATCTTTTATGCTAGATAGCTTTAATGACTATAGAGAAATAAAGATAGAATTGATTAAGGACTAGTTCTATTTGGATCTCTAGGATATAATACTACTTCTCTCACATTTTGACTACCTGTTAAACACATAATTAATCTGTCTAATCCCAAGCCACATCCAGCATGTGGAGGCATTCCCCAATCAAATACATTTAGATGGTCCAAAAAATTAGCTGGATTCAAACCTTGTTCTTTTAATCTACTTCTAATTTTATGAGGATCATATTGTCGAGAACCACCAGAAATTAATTCTAAATAGCCAATCTGTAAATCAAATGAATTCGAAAGAAATGGATCTCGCTCATTTTCAAGAATATAAAAAGGTTTTAATTTCAATGGCCATTCTGTTATAAAATAAAAACTCTGGTGTAACTGGCCTAATTTTCGTAATGATGAATCAGATAGATCATCACCATATTCTACCTTTTCATCATTTTTCTTAAGTTCTTCAATACAGTTATTATAGGTTAATCTATCAAACTTGTTCTCCATTGCCTTTTTTACAAAATCATTTTCTTTAATGTCAATTAATCCTGTATTTATGATACCACCTATAATATTTTTTACTAATTGTTCCATTATTTCCATTATATCATGATAATCTAAAAAAGCAGCTTCAATATCTACACTATAAAATTCTGTCAAGTGTCTTACTGTATTAGAATTTTCTGCTCGAAAATATGGTGCTACTTCGAAGACACGATCCATTGCCAATACCAATTGTTCTTTATAAAGCTGAGGACTCTGAGCAAGATATGCTTTCTTCTTAAAATAATTAAATTCGAATAAATTTGCTCCTCCTTCACTTGCACTTCCAATTATCTTCGGCGTATTTACTTCAATAAATAACTCATCTCGTAAACTTTTTCTTATAATTTCTAAAGCAACAGATCTTATAATGAACAATTTTGAAACATTTTCATTCCTTAAGTCTAATGCTCTTGCATCTAATCTCTTATCCAGAGCTGATTCTAATCTTCCGGTGGGATCAATTGGAAGAGGATGTTTTGCATAAAAAATTTCTCCAATTTCTTCTAATCTTAATTCTACCTTCATTTCTTTTGATTTACTTTTTTGAATTTCACCAGAGATTATAATTGAACTTTGTCTTGGGATCTCATTTATTTGTGGAAACTTTTTAGGATCAACTATTATTTGAATAGGACCTGTCATGTCCCTTATTATCAAAAATATTATTTTTCCAATGTCGCGAATGTCTTCTATCCAACCAGCGACATTCACTTTCTGTCCAATACATTCTTCCTTTAATTGTTTAGCAAAATGTGTTCTTTTCATCTTATCTATCAGTTTCATCTATATCTTCAATAGTTTATTTCTTGTTTTCCATGTATATATGATTAATCGGTATGATTAATCGGTATACTCGATAAGTAATTCTATATTCTTAATTTCTTTTGCAATTTTAGTAATGTTATTAGTATCAATTTTTTTATTTTGATTTTTCTTATTAGATACAATTATTTTTGTAAGTTTATTTCCATCAGGAAGCCAAACAAGATTAATTGATGAAATCTTAACAGGAAAAATTAAATTTTCGATAAACCTTCTTTCAGTTGCACCACTTTCTACAAACCATACATTGCCGTTAAATTCTTTTTTAATCTTAGTTAATAAGTCATTATCTGAACGTAATGTGCTAATATCAGATTTAGGCAATATCAATACCAATTTTTCTTCAATTTTATATGCTCCTACTAATGTGAACTTATCAACAACATTGTTTTTCTCAGCCATTCGAGTTAATTTTATAGATGCCTCAATGTCTCCTACAGATAGATGACCAGTTTTTAATTTAGATTCACATTTTGAGCATAAACTTCCTGTTTTAGCATCAAAGGAACAAATAGGAGTTTTCAATATTTCTCTATAATTAATTCTAATTGTTCTATATATATAAATAGAGCTAAACCACTTAAGATTGAATCTTCAGATTGAAAATATATTTATTTCAGTATGATATTTAATTAAATCTGTCGAAAAATAAGTTATTTATAAATGGCTTGAGTGTGTCTTATTTTTTACATAATAAGATTATTAAAGCAGTTGATAATGTCGTTCTTGAATTACATAAAGGTGAATCTATTGGAATTGCTGGAGAATCAGGGTGCGGTAAAAGCACATTAGTATCTGCAATAATGAGAAATATCCCAGCTCCAGGAAAAATTACTGCTGGAAGTATTTATTTAGATGAATTAGAAATAACAAAATTGTCTGATAAAGAATTTGATTCAAAAATTAGATGGAAAAAAATCTCTATTATTTTTCAAGGAGCAATGAATGCATTAGATCCTGTATATGCAATAAAATCCCAAATTAAAGATATATTCCAATCACATGGACAGATATATGATAATAATAAAGTAATTAGAATTATAGAGAATGTTGGATTAGATAAATCTGTCCTTGAACAATATCCACATGAGTTAAGCGGAGGTATGAAACAAAGAATTGTTATAGCTATGGCTTTAGTATTAGAACCTGAAATTATCATTGCTGATGAGCCTACAACAGCGCTAGATGTACTTGTTCAGATACAAATAATTACATTATTAAAAAAACTTAAAGAAAAAGGAATTAGTATAATTTTGATTTCTCATGATCTTGCTTTAATTTCTGAATTAGT
>DASVFI010000115.1:0-4154 GCA_036380115.1 Nitrososphaeraceae archaeon
TATAACAAGATAATGTCTTTATGTTACCTTACAATATTAAGTTTCTTCATTAATATTATAATTATATTAGATTTATCTCTTGATTATTAATTGTAATAACGGTAATAATTGAGCAAAATCGAAAAAGAGATAACAACAAAAATATCATCGTCATTGTAGCAGCAAAATATAACCAAATAACAGTAACAATAATGTGATTGATAACAATACAAAAAATAGATAGTTTTCCTTTATACTTTTAGTATCTTCAATAAATAAACAATAAATAGGGAACTTTTATTTGTTTCCTATCTCTTCTACTATTTTATTATAAAGATCTACAATATGTTTTGAACAAGCATTGTGTATTTGATAGTACCATCTTTATGATATTCATTCATGCCTACTCTTGCTATTCCGGGTTTTGCTTGGTAGTGCTATATTCTCCCCACATATTTCACACAGTGCTTCTTCTTTTTCTTTTTCTAGAGAATATTTCAGCATTTTTTTTCTTTACACCTGTTATAGTATTATCTTCACTTTGCTATATAATAATAATCGAAACGATAATGGAAGAAGTAGAAGTAACAAGAAAAAATTAGAAAGATATTGTTGTTTTAGATATAATAAAATTATTGAATCTCTGCTTTACTTCATCTCTCATTATCTTCTGCAGGAACTTTCAAATATACAATTAATGACATAGAATTATTTGCAACAATATGAGATTGTGAACCATGAACTTTATCATTATGATCTCTTACAATATCTTATAGTCTCATATTTCTGAATATCTATTAGTCTTTGTAATAATTCAAATGAGTTGAAATTTTATAGTTTTATAAAATTATAGTAATTCAATTAATTATTATAACTCTAAGGTTTTTTAGAATATTTTTTCAAAATGTTTAAATCAATCTTAGAATTTTTTGAGATACTACATTCAAAAAAAATTATTTTAATCGACATTAACAATATTTTTTAAATGTATTTTATGTTTTTGAAGATGGCATTTTTCACTACAAAAATAGTCTATGAATATATAACATAGGATTGGATTTTCCCGAAAACTTTTTCCACATGCATTGCAAAATAAAAATGTCTTAGTAACAGATACTTTATTATTATTAATTGTATTATGTAGATTTAATGTTGCTGATGTTAATTTACTTTTCCCGTTTGAATTAGTCATCTCTTATTATTAACTTTATTTTTATCTTAATTATATAAGGTTTATAAAAACTAGTTTCCTTATTATAGACTAGAACTTTTGTAAGAAATAATTTGTTATTAAAGAATATTTATTCTCTTATTAATTTTTATTTCTATACGAGAATAGTTTCAGTTGATAATATTTGATATATCATAAAATGGTATATGAGATCATGAAATCATTCTAAAATGACCTTTGTTATTTTTCATATTCATAGATCTTTCTAATAGGAAGTTCATTTTTTATACTTCTTGTTGTTGTAATATAATTCTGTCCATCCTTCTTTTTGAATCATTTTTTGAAATTCTTGTATTGTTGTTACTTCTTCGCCTTCCACTCCCTTGTCTCCTTGCTCCCTCTTAGACCACCTGACATAATTACCCTCAAAAACTGCTAGGATGGTATAATCACCATGCTTGTCTTCATATATTTTTACTATATCTTCTCCATTTGGTCCAGTATTATTATTAGAACCCAACTTAAAAAACCTAAAAAACGCTAAAGCATTTAAATCAATAATTAATAAAATAATTGTTTATCTTTGTAAAATTACTTGATTATTTCTAATTATATTATTGAATCTCTGTTTACATTCTTCTCTCTTTCCATCAGGCACCTCAAAATATACTAAAAGGTCCAATAGGCCTGTCTTTGGATCCCTATCTCTTTGTGAGTCATGAACTTTACCATTTGCTTCAGAAACAATATCTGACAATATCTCGTATTTCTTTTGAATATCTGTAATTGGTCCTGTAAGCAATTCGAAGGAATTGGACATTTTGGGTTTTGGTTGTTTTGTAAACTTATTATAATAATCGGTTTTGCTGCAGGTACTGCAGTATTATTATTTGTAATTGGTTTACCATTGGACCTATTAGGACAAATGTGTTTCTTCTTTGTGAATACTTCCAGATATGCATTTTCAGAAGTATCCCAATAAATCCTGGTATTACAATCATAGATACATGGTATAGGATTGATAATAGTATTAGTAGAACTCATTTCTTAAAATGTTTCATTTAGAAAACGTGATTGTAGATATTCTTTAAGATAAGATAAATTCATTGTTTCTGCTGTATTAAGATCTTTACGCAATTCTTTTAATACATCTCTCATTCCTAAAATATGCCAAAATGTCTGTGGATCATGATAAAAATAAACCATACTATCCAGTTTTTCTATTAATTTATCTAATTCATCTAAACTCATTTCTTATTCTTTTCTTCTTTTTCTTCTTTTATCTTTTGATAAACCTGTAAATAATGATCAATACATGAATATCTTAATTTCAATTCATTATCGGTTAGTATTCCAGATAATGCTTCTTTACCACATATTTCACATACATTATTGTGAATTTCAGAACTCATTTCTTATTGTTCAAAATATTGTATACACTTACAGCCAAACTCTTTACAATGATGATCATTGTCTTTTTGACCTGCATAGAAATGATGTTTCTCTTTACTATGAAAACAATTTGTGCATATCGTGGTTTTATCATTAGAATTAGTATTAGAACTCATTTCTCTTATTATTATTATTATTATTATTATTATTATTATTCAATTCTGTTACTTGAATTAGATACTCTTTAAACAATTGATCACTATACATTTTTTCATTAAAACATTCATCACATATTCTCAATTTTAACTGCTGTTTTTCATCAATAGCATATTTTACTATTGTTAATTTACTTGCTGTTCTTTTACATCTTCTATTGTCATATGTGATATTTTTGACATCTCATTTTTTGTCTTTATTCTTTATTCTTTATTTAGATATTAGCGAAAGACATGTTTTATAAAAATATCTTTTGGAACTTCCTTGGAAACATAGCATTCTTCTCCAAATTCTGGATGAATCTCTGTAATACCTTGTAATTTATTCTTGATGAGGTCATAAAACATACCCGAAAATCGTTTGATGATGATGTATCTTGTTGTACTTTTTGTGATAATTCATGTAGTTTATGATAAAGATCGAATCCATCAACTACTGACATTCTAAAACCAATAAGTACAAGATCATAGTTTTCAGGTTTAAAGTTCTGTTCTGCAATGTTAGGCTCGTTTATTAAAGTTAAATTGAAGTCTTCTTCTTCCAACCATTTTTTATATTTTAAAGAAATAGTAACATCATCATCTACTATCAAGATGTTTTTGTTTTTGTTTTTGTTGATGGTAGTATTAGTTATAGAACTCATTTCTTAATTTTTCACTTACTTTTTATTCATAAAGAATCTAGTCTTTTACTACAAAAAGGACAAAAATGAATCTGCATTATTGCTCTACTTTCATTACTATTGAAAAGATAATATATCCTCTTTGTGGAATAATCAATGAACAATATCTTTCTCCATAGAATTCATTAAACCAATCAATTAAACCTGTATTTACTGCTTTAATCATATCTCTACAACATTTCAGTTTCTTTCTATTGTCATTCCATTCATCTGAATAACTATCTTTGAACCCAAGTCATGTAGTTAGTTCAAACTATGAACAAATATTATTATAGTAATTAACAATGTTCACTGATTTTTATATATGCTGCTTGATAATTTTCTGTACTCAACACGAGTCTGGTTTTTCAGTCAAAAAAAAAAAGAAAAATTGTCATTTTATGTCATAGTCTCCTCTATTGTTGCGAATAAGTCCTTAGAGAGCTATGACATTAACAATATTATCGATAATTAACACTGTTCACTGATTTTTAAATATTCAAGATTATTATAAAAAGGCAATTCCTCGAAGACAAAATAGCCATATCCTGCTTTCTTCTCTACTACTGATACTTCTCTCCTTAGAGGGCTATGGCTTGATTCCAATATAGTAAAAACGAAATCTATATAGAAACAATATATAGTTTTTATAAATCTTATAATTATATATATATACCATCATGAACAATAATAAAAAAAATCATTTAACAATAATTAACAATAAATCAACAATAA
>DASVFI010000116.1:0-3453 GCA_036380115.1 Nitrososphaeraceae archaeon
TAATATTCTCAACTGTAGCCTTTGTGTGGCCTAGAGAAACAGCTATTAAACCAGGCTGATAGGATATATGATGGGTCCATTCACAAGCCATTACATTCGGTCCAAAAGGACCATCACTTGTAATCAAGCCTACATTTGTTATAAATTGGTTTGATCTTTCATCATTCCATGTCAAGTCCACTAGATATCACCTCTAATTGTTTTTAGGAATTCCTGTTGTATGGTTTTGAATCTGAACTTTGGGTTTGAGCTGTTCATATCGCAATCTAAATAGTTCAATTACTGTTGATGCATTCTCTTCTTCATTATTATGAAACCAATATCTAATCCACCCTGAATGTGGCAGTACATGGTGAGGTTTTACACGTCCCGAGTTAACAAGCTCATCTCGAATCTTCATAGGAAATGGTATATCAGCTAAACCTTCATTATGTATATGTCCCATTTCTCTTTTGTTTAGACGAAATTCTATACCACCAAATCGATGTGGCTCGGAAGTAACATAAGGCCAACTCAATATTTCTTTTTCAATAATTTTTATAATCTATTCATAGATATTATTTCATTTTTGAGTTAATAAGCATAAAGGTTTACAATTATATTTATTCTAAAATGATATTAGTAAAGTAGATCTCAACTTGTAACTATCAGAGATCAAAGTCTTATATTTTATGAATTATCCGCCCCATAAGTTTAAAGGAAATGAAACAAAGCAATATGTCATTTGATAATTCATCAAAAAAGAAACCAATAGCAACTCAATGTTCAATTAATTTTGTAAACCAAATAATTTATGAATTAGTTAATTAATATATTATATGTATAATTGCCAATCTCAAATAAGTTAGAAAATATTAGTAATGGATTTAGTGAACCAAAGAAGAAGTTGCTCTACTATCTCAAAGTTATGCAACAAGCAAGACTTGAGGAATTGGCGAAAGTTATGAAGATATCAAGAATGGCTGTTCACAAGCACCTTGCTATCTTGCAAAAGAGAGGTTTAGTAGAAGGTGTAGAAGCTAGAGGTAATGTCGGCAGACCGAGAATGGTATATAAGTTAACTAGTCAAAGTAAAACTGTTTTCCCAAAATCATATAGTGCAATTGCAACTCATGCCCTTGATTTCATTGAGAGAAATATGGGTAAAGAAGGTATTGAAAAGGTTCTACGTGAACGTCAGAGCGAGCTATTCGATCAATATTACAAGCGCCTTAAGAATTTAGATTTTGATAAACAAGTCAAGGAATTAGCAAGGATTAGAGATGAGGAAGGATATATTGCTGAATCAAAGAAGGAGTCAAAGAGTGGTGGTGGAGGAAAACATGTTATTTTAGAATATAATTGTCCGATTATACATATAGCTGAAAAACATTGGGAAGCATGTTCAACGGAAACAGAATTATTTGAAAAACTTCTTGGAGCAAATATAGAAACAACGCATAGAGTTGCCAAGGGTGATTCAATCTGTAAATTTGTAATCAAACAAAAAAGTGAAGGATATTTGTAATAAAAAAATAGACATGTAACAATAATTTGTATAATTTGTAAACTGCCAAATATAATAATAGTAATTAGTAATTAGAGTTCTAAAATGACCAGTAACAAAATAAAAACTACAAAACTTCCAAAGAAATACTATTCGTTATTAATTGGAGCCATAATGGGTTTGATAATGTCTTTGCTTATATCTTTAACCGTTACAGTAGTAAGTATAGGAATTGTTCTGAATTTTTTCCAAATGCGGTTCAATATATTTTTGACTACATTGATAATTGGCTTTCCTCTCACAATAGTTGTTACTCCATTTGTAAAGAATGTGTAGATCGGATATCCTATTAAGAATAACAATAAATATGTTAGTTAAAGATTTTTTTTATAAATAAAAAAATTGTATAATTAATTTGTTGGTTTGTATTATATCCTAATTAAGGATAATTAATGGCCTCTATTGGATAATTCCCATGCAAGGTCATTAAACATTGTATTAATATGATCAATTTTAATATCCATACCTTCAAGTAAAGTAAGGGCTTCGGAAGTATTATTTGATTTGATCAATTGTTTGACTTTATCTATATTATTTGCTAATTGAGAATGGGTGTTAAAGGAAAGAACCGAACCTCTAACACCCAGAATAATATGCCTATTCCAAATTACTTTGGTAATTAATAGTAAAAGCTGTTCTATTTAAAAACTTGTTGATTTGTGGGTGTTAGATTTGCCTGCTTTCACACCCACTAACTGAATACAACTGGAGATGTTTTGTGGTTGAGTAAATAATATACATGAAAGGTGAATAAAAGATTGCTTATTTAGAAAAAAATAGGTCATGTATTAAATCGAACACAAATTTATATCAAAAAGATATGATTATAAATTAGCTGTTAATACAAATTATATCATATTAACAACATTTTTGCTATTTCTTTATTACTATATCCTGAATAATCTGTCCATATATTGGTGTATTTCCAAAATGATCATTTATTTTGACAGGATCAGTCCAAATACTTATGACATTATTATTCAATGTCTTGATACTAATTGGGACGTCATTAACTGGAATATCTTTCATAGTTATTGTAGCAGTTCCATTAAAGACAGAGTTTTTATCATATGTCATTGAAATATCTGATAATGTAAAATTGTAAATGCTATGTTCATGTAATGAAGATCCATTTAGCATAACCATATCAAAAGTGGCTTCAAAGTTAGAAGCTAAAAGATTATCATTATTGGTATTAATTGAAGGAAGTGTATCTGAATTAGTCTCTCCTTTATCAATATTAATTATAGCGCCTTTCCATGCTCCGGAAAGCAACCATGTAGGTATACCATCTTTATCGTTTTGAATACTTGCAATTGTTCCTGCAATATATTCTCCTGGTTGTTCTGGTTGTTGGGGTTCAGTACTAAACCCGCCAGAAGGAATTTCCATAATTTGCTGTGCGTAAACCATAAGACGATTGTTGCCATCAAAGAGAGATTGAGAATTATTAATAGCATCTGTTGTTACTCCTAATATCAATAATATACTCAATCCTAAAAGAAGTTGCCTTATTATTTTTATCAAATTAGAGAGCTAAGAGATGTAAGATCTATTTATTACTTTAGAATGTAATAAAAGATCATATTTAATAAAATAGTAAATATTTCATATAACTAGCTCTTTTCTATACATGGTTGAGGTCAAGTTGAATTTATCATTTTCAAGTCAAGAAGATTAGATAATAAATCCTACTAAGTAATTTGGAAAGAATTTCATACACAAAATAGAATAAACACAATTAGTTTGAATAGTGAATCATTAGTATATTTTCTTGTTCTTTTTATTATTTAGCAGTTAAACAAAACAAAAGATGGTAAAGATGAGAGATTAACATGCGAATCATTTGGATGCCTTTAGTGGCAAATTAAAGGCTTCTTGAGTGCTAGTCTGTATTATTCCATGTA
>DASVFI010000117.1:0-4697 GCA_036380115.1 Nitrososphaeraceae archaeon
ATACGATACTTCAGCATCCATATCTATTAACTATTAATACATGTTAAAAAATATTAAAAGATTCTATATAATTTAATAGAAAGAATTATCTTAACTAAAAATGTTATACATTGAAAAATAAATAAGAACGTTAATAATTCTAGAATAATTTATTACTAGTTTTTGTGACTCAATTCAAATATATATTTAATCTACCTTTAAAAACGGATTAAATAAATATGATATTTAGCTTGTTACTTTTATTTTTATCGTTTTTTATTGTAACTTCATTTCCTCTTACTAGTTTTGCACAACAATCTGATGTACAAGTACCTACAATTGCACAAATCCCTTCAGTTGAAGAGCAATCACAATCGGGTTTCCTTATAATAACAACAAATGTTATTAATAACAATGAAGGTACGAAAGAAGAATCTGATTTTACAATAAATCTGCTTGGGAGTCAATCCTTTCCTTCTTCTTTTCAAGCTTCTCCCTTACCTAAAGTCCAAATCATTTCTATTCAAGAAGGCCAATATTCTATATCTGTTGATAATACCCAAGGATATAAAATATCCTTTGGAAATCAGTGTCAAGGCCAGATCAAAGCTGGTGATAAAAAATCTTGTTCTATTACGTTGGATGATGACTCAACTACAAAGAAAACAACTCCTGAACAATTACCGATATTCCCCTTATCATTACCATCATTACCAAACCCCGCGCAGACTAGTGGAGGAGAAGAAAGATTAAAAATCTCCCAAATCCCATCAGTTGAAGAAGAGCAATCACAATTGGGTTTCCTCATTTTAGCAACACATGTTATTAACGACAATGGAGGCATGAAACAAGCACCTGACTTTAAGATAAATATACTTGGAGGCCAATCCTTTCCTTCTTCTTTTCAAGCTGCCTCGTCAAATTTAATGCAGATCATTTCTATTCAAGAAGGTCAATATTCTATATCTGTTGATAATGCCCAAGGATATAAAATATCCTTTGGAAATCAGTGTCAAGGTCAGATCAAGACAGATCAGATCAAAACTTGTTTAATTACTCTGGATGATCTATCATCAACTACACCTCCTCCAGTACAAGATCCCGTTGCTAAACTCGTAGCACCATTACAAGTTCAAGGAGGACAGACAGTGGTATTGGATGGTAGTCAATCAGTAGCTGATACATTAACAATAACACAGACAGCCGGACAACCAGTAACACTAACAGATATAGGAACTTTCAAAAAACAATTTACTGCACCTAACGGTAACTTCCAACTAGGCTTCCAAGCAATAGCACAAAAAGGAAATAAACAGACAACTACACAAGTATCAATCCAAGTTTCAACTAATTTACCACCACCAACTGGGGGAGTATTTCCCGTTCCAAATATCGTCTGGTTTTATGATTCCCAACCATCACTAAGTAAAGATATGGTATTGAAAAGTAGTCAGCTTCATCCTACTGACCGTGTAATACTGTCAAGTAGTGCAAGTGGTGTAAGTTCACATCCTATCAAAAATGGTTGGCTAGAAGTTCAGTCTGGTGGTGGAAACGGTAGAGTCTATTGGAATTATCATGAAGTCCCACAATTTTCACAATTACCAACAGCTGGCTTCAACACCGCCATGACCGGAACCTTCATGTTTAAACCTGGAATTGATAACCTATCAATAAAAGATGGTAACCATGGTACAAATGGATGGGTTTTGGATGGCAAAGTAGTTTTCGGTGGTTTTGGATTGGCATTCCAGAGAACGAATGTTGAATCAAAAGCAGAATACTGGCACAACGAGCAGGGTCGTGGAGTAACTGTATCATATCCAAATGGCCTCAAATTAGTAGATAACAAAGAATACAAATTCTTCTTGACATTGGTAACTGATAGAGTTAAGCAAGAAGTAGTACTAAATGCCTGGTTAGATTTTGGTGATGGCAAAGGTTGGGTTCAAGTCATGAAAGATAGAAAGTGGGGACAAAGCGGATGGGATCCAGGTAGCGTACCAAATGGAAATGACAAAACACAGATAGAGAAAGGACCGTCCTTCATTAAGAAGCATCATGTATGGACTAGAGCAAATGGTGACAGCTTTTTACCTGTCAAAGATATCAAGATAGGTACATTGGACTTTTTATCTTGATATTTTTTATACCTAAGTAGTCAACTAACAGGCAATTGGTAGTAAATCTAGTTTATAACTTATAAAATTAATATAGTTAAACAATTTCTTCAATTCAAAGTAAAAATTAAGTGATAGAAATAAAAATTGATAAAGATTTTACCTCATTCAATATTTGTTATATCATATTTATTTTTGCAAATACTCTAGTTTAAGAAAAATATAAAGAGAAATAACAATTAAGGTAAAAGTTTTGTTGATGATAATTTGTTTTCATCTCTTTTATATTGGTGGATTTTTAAGAATAATATGATAGTTCTTAGTAATCAATTAATTTCAGCTGGTGCTGTATAATAGATTACATCATCATCGCAAGTTACAACTACAACAATTTTATAGTTGTTATCTTCCACAGGAATATCAGCAGTTTCTATGTCTTCTGGAATATCTTGAGGAATACCAGCAACTTCAATACCTTCTTTTTGTGGCGAACTATTTTCATAGAATTCCGTTTGTTCTCCACTTAATTTAATATCCTCTAGCTGAGTGGTGGTAGCCGAGAACGCACTTATTGACCTATCAATTGTTCCTTTTAAAAGTAATCCTTTAATGCTATCTGCAAATCCACATGGAGATTTGTAAGAAATTTTGACCGGCTCACCTTTAGTTAATGAAATTTTATTATCGTTTACATCTGTATTGTTGAAAACCCTAAAGCCTTCTTCCACAAGAAAAGTTGGCTCAATTTCAAAGGTAGTTCCATCTTCTTTAATTATATTCATTGGAGATATATTATCAAATTCGTCAGCATATGCATCTACTGATGAAGATACAATCAGGGTAAAAATGGAAAAAAAAGTTAGTAGAAATAGAAAATAATATCTATTTGTGGATATCATTCTCATACTATATCTATCTATAATAGATAAGTGTTTCTTAGAAATACTAATTTACTTTGACAATTTAGATGTAAAAATATTCTAATTGGATTGGAGTTGTTTTATAGATATGGACTTGCCTAAATCATTATTTAGTAAAAGTACTAAGTGAATCTTTACATAATTATACTAAATATAAATGTGAGATTGTTATTAAAAGTAGTAATCAGTGTGAAATGTTTTAATTGTTATCACGAATTTTTGCCTACCTTGTCTAATCCTATTTGTCCATCATGCGGATTTTGCTTTTATTGTAGAGATTTTGCTTGTTTTCACTATAATGATATACGAAGTATATGAAAATTTTTCTTTTTGTTATTGATATACTGTAAGCTAGCCAATTATCATAGAATTATAAAAGATAATAATAATAATAATAATAATAATAAAAGAATACTTGATATGTGATTCTTGAAGGATCATAATAGTTTCATTGTATTGTAAAATATCAATTATACCATTTCAATGTGACAGCAGATATTAAAATTCTTTCCAAAGTCATTCAATATGACTGACCTCCTATTTGAAAGAATTCTAAATACACTAATTCTTACATTAGTGTAACTTTACAGAAAAGAATGTGATACCGATACCATAAAATATTATTGAATAAACTAATAGTATTTTCTTTGAAATCAATAAAAATTATAAAGATCCTATCAAATTACATTAAATATTCATTATAAAATAAAAAATAAAAAAATTATAACAAGTCTTTGTTACTCGGATGTATCCATTTCTTCTGCTGCTTCTGCTCTTGTATTTTCGGCAGGACCTGATGTTGAAGGATCAGACTCTGCGGCTCCTACATTATCCTGGTTGTCTTGTATCGAGTCTAAATTTTCATTCTCTTTATTACTATTGTCATTGGATTTTTTGTTAGAGTTTGTAGAACTCATTACCAATATAAGTACTAAAAAATATAATAAGGTTTACAAAATTCTCTATAGGATATATTATATAAATTTAAAATTTCAAAATATATATTATTGCATATATAATGGTGAATAATAATAGAAACAAGATCATTTACTTATTTTATTAACGTGCAAAAAGATATTGCAAAGAAAGTAATAGAATATGATTGTATTAATAGTAAAATCAATAACATTTGCGGAGTTGATGTTGCTTATAAGAATAATATTGCATTTTGTTCTGCTTTGGTAGTAAACAAAAAAACATTAGAAATAGTGGAATCAATTAATTATAAAAATATTGTAAATCATCCCTATATTCCTAGTCTTCTTATGTTACGAGAATCAGAACCTATAATAAATATATTAAAATTAATTAAAAGTCGGTTTGATGTCTTATTAATTGATGCACATGGGCTTTTACATCCTAGAAAGTGTGGAATGGCCTGCTATGTGGGTGTTATGATTGATAAACCTACAATAGGTGTTGCAAAGAATTTATTATGTGGTCATATATTAAAAGATAATTATATTGAATACAATGGGGAAATTTTAGGGTATAGATTTAAAAAGACAAACAAAAAAGAAATTTATATTAGCATAGGACATAAAATTAGTTTAGCGACAGCTACTAATATTGTTATTAATCTTGTCAAAGATAATGAGCGTCTTCCAGAGCCACTAAGACTTGCAGATATTAATTCAAAAAAATATAAAAATTTAAGCTTATAAAAAAATAATTATTG
>DASVFI010000118.1:0-18854 GCA_036380115.1 Nitrososphaeraceae archaeon
GTAAATATCTCATTTAACTTTTTTTAATTCTATATCAATTACTTCTTTAATCCAAATACCAACATTTTCTAATTTTGATAATTTATCAATATATTGATCCCATGTTAAATTTGTAGAATAAGCTTCATTCCATTTCTTGTAATTTTCTTCAAGATATCCTCTGGCTTTATTATGATAGATACAATATTCAGAATTTTCTATTCTTGTCCTTTCACATATGAAGCATTTCATTAGATTTCGTTATGCTGTTATCTGTTATATTAAAAAAAACTATTATATTAATCTCAACAATAATTTAAAAAAAGGTATTTATATTTATTTTAAATGCTATCTTTTATTGAATTATAGTAAGAAATCGAAACTCATTCTTGTAATATCAGTAATTTATCTAATTTTCTTTTTTGCATTATCAACTGGGTTAATAAATGCTATTCTCGAAGGTGTAAATGTACCTGAAGGACTTACCATTGTTCCATCAAGATCACTACAAACAATAAGTGAAACAATAATTATTACACTAATACTTTTTGTAGGTGTATTTGGATCTTTTCTATTATATAGGTCAGGACACTCAAATACTCCAAAAACACAATATGGCTTTTTAGCTGGAGGGTTTTTTGTTATCACAATGTCGTTAATATTAGGATTAATGATAATAAATATAAAACTTAATCTTTAAAGAATCATTTAGGAATATCCAATTGTTATTTATATTATAATTGAAGCCAATATATTATTACGAATAGCTTTAATCTAATTACGATTACTTAGATCCTTTAAATTAATGTTTATTCTTTTTTCTAATATGCTCATAGGATTATTTATAGGTCGTTTTCAACCGTTACATCTAGGACACATTGAAGCCATCAAATTTGCAATGCGACAACTTTCAACATTAATTATCGCTGTTGGAAGTGCACAAATAAGTTATGAACTAAGAAACCCATTCACTGCAGGTGAAAGGATAAAAATGATTAGAAATACCTTAATTAATATTGATGAAATTGATATTAGAAATATCCTTATTATTCCAGTACCTGATACAACTATTCATGCACTATGGACTCATAATCTTGATTTATTAGTTCCACCATACGATATTATTTTTACAAATGATCCATTCACAATAGCTTTATTTCAAGAAAGACAAAAAAAAATTGTTCAACCTTTATTATTTGAAAGACAAAAATTCTCAGGAACCAAAATTAGAGAAAATATAGTTAAAAAAGAAAATTGGAAAAACTTAGTTCATTTTGAAACTGTAAAAGTAATAGAAGAAATAAATGGTATAGAAAGATTAACTCTTCTATGGGAAAAATATAAAGAACGTATCGATAACTGACTATTATTATTATTATTATTTTGATAGAATTAAATTATAATATCTAGTAAGTTATAGTTATGTCATCTAATGATGATCTTCAATCTATTCTTGATAGTATTAAGGTAGGTGATATTATCAATGTAGTTTTAAATAATAATTCTATTGTATCGGGAAGATGTATGCCACGATATGAGTCTAGTGAAAAGGATCATATAATAATTAAATTAAACAATGGTTATAATATTGGTATAAAGTTAAACAGGATAAAATCTATCACCAAAGTTTCTTCATTTTCTATCGTAATGGAAGAACTCGCAGAGAAGAGCCTAGACAATTCTATATCTTTGAAGTCTCAATATAGAAATGATATTGATCTCTCACAAGTTTCTAATTTACCTAAGATAGCTTTAATTAGTACAGGTGGAACAATTGCAAGTAAAATAGACTATAGAACAGGAGGCGTTACATCTGTTTTGTCAGCTAAAGATCTATATGCTTCGATTCCAGAACTTTCTCTTTATGCTTCAATTGATACTGAAATTTTATTTAATGAATATAGTGAAAACATTGGTCCAACACAATGGAACTTAATAGCAAATAAAATAATTGATAAAATTAATTCTGGAATCTATGATGGAATAGTAATATCTCATGGTACTGATACAATGAGTTATACGGCAGCTGCATTAAGTTTCGCATTACAAGATCTTCCTATCCCTGTTATACTAGTTGGTGCACAAAGATCTTCTGATCGCCCTTCTTCTGATGCATCTTCTAATCTTATTGCATCAGTTATTTTTGCAACTCAATTAGATTATTCTGGTGTATTTGTATCTATGCATGGTAGCATATCTGATGAACAAATACACTGTCACTTAGGTACAAGAGTAAGAAAAAATCACACAAGTAAACGTGATGCATTTAAGTCAATAGATATTTCTCCAATAGCAGTTGTAAAAGAAGATCAGGTTGAAATACAAAAAATTCCTTCAAATATAATTTTACAAAAAAAGAATAAACATAAAATAAACAAAGAATTTAATGTAATACCAAAAATTAAATTTGACGATAGAGTTTTTCTATTAAAATATTATCCAGGACTCAATCCTCTATTGATAGAAAATGTACAAAAATTAGGATACAAAGTAATTATTATAGAGGGAACTGGGCTAGGTCATATTAATAAAAATTTCTTTTATTCTTTAAAAGAAGTGATAGCGTCTGGAATGTTAGTCTTTATGACATCTCAATGTATTTGGGGTAGAACAAATCTAAATGTCTATGATACAGGCAGAGACCTAGAAAAGATTGGTGTAGTATCACTATCTAATATGCTTTCTGAAACTGCCACGGTAAAAGCAATGTGGCTTTTAGCAAATTATAATGATTTAGATTATATCAGAAATAAAATGCAAGAAAATATTTCAAATGAGATTACTTATATAACTCCTATTGCAGAGGATGCAATTTCATAATAGTTAAAATTATACAATTTTATCCATGATTGATGTGACTATTGATATGAATGAAATAATTTTAAAAGTTGGTTTTGAAATTCATCAACAATTATCTACTAAAAGCAAATTATTTTGTAACTGTAAATGTTTGGAAGCAAAAAATTATGATTCTACTTTTTTAAGGAAATTACGGCCTGCCCAAAGTGAATTAGGATCGTATGATCGAGCCAGTATCTTTGAATTTACAAAAATGCGTACCATCAAATATCATTCATCTTATATTTCTAGCTGCTTGGTTGAAGCAGATGAAGAACCTCCACATAAAATAAATAGAGATGCTATGGATACTGCATTAATAATCTCTCTTGCTCTTAATTCTAACATTATTGATGAAATAAATGTTATGAGAAAAATAGTGATTGATGGATCAAATACCTCTGGATTCCAAAGAACAATGTTAATTTCTTATGGTGGTTATTTACAGACCGAAAATAAAAAAATAGGAGTACAGACGATTTGTTTAGAAGAGGACTCTGCAAAGTTATTATCGGATGATGGAGAGTTTAGAGAGTATGGACTCGATAGACTTGGAATTCCATTAATTGAAATTGCTCTTGAACCTGTTGTTGGAACACCAACAGAAATAGTAAAAACAGCTCTTACTTTGGGAAGACTTTTGAGGGCAAGTAAACGTGTAGCTAGAGGATTAGGAAGTATTAGACAGGATGTAAATATATCCATTAATAATGGAAAAGGTATTGTAGAAGTAAAAGGAGTTCAGAGACTAGATCAACTCATTAAAGTAATAGAGTATGAAACAATTCGACAACACGGGTTAATTTTAATTGCTAATAAATTGAATAGAGAAAGAGAGTCAAATAGTATAATAACTGGAGATAAAATTTCAGATATTACTAATATTTTAATAGGTTCATCATCTAAAACAGTCAAGAAAATTATTTCTAACAAAGAGAATATTTTCAAGGCTATCCGTGTTAAAGGCTTTAAAGGTTTATTTGGGTTTGAACCTTATCCAGATATACGAATAGGTAAACAATTAGGAGAACTAGTACGATTTTATGGATTTAGAGGTATATTTCATTCTGATGAGCTACCTAATTATGGTATAACAGATATAGAAGTTAAAAAGATCAATGAAATTTTGGATATTGATACCTCCAAAGATGGTTTTATTATTCTTGGTGGACCTAGAGAAAAGATGTCTATTGCGATAAATGCAATATGTGATAGACTTAATAATGTCAGCTTAGGTGTTCCATCAGAAACTAGAGCAGCTACGTTGGATGGAAAAACAATATACAGTAGACCGAAACCAGGATCTGCACGAATGTATCCAGAAACAGATATACCTTCATTTAAAAAAACAGATGATCATCTTATTTCTCTAAAAGAAAAAGTTCCAAAATCTTGGAATGAAACTATTTTATCGATAGCAAAGAAATATCAATTAAATCAAAATTTAGCTGAAAAAATTTTTGATTCTGACTATTTTGAAATATTTGAAGTACTTACTGGTTTAACTAAAATCTCTCCATCATTTATAGCATCAAAACTCACTGAAGATATTTTAAATTTAGAAAGACAAGGTTATGATTCTAGTATATTAAATAATGATATTCTTTTAGATACTTTTAAAAGATTGGATGCAGGCCTTATTGCTAAAGAATCAATTAATTTAATTTTCGAAAAGTTGATGAGTAAGACAACAAAAAATGTTGAGGAATCAATTAAGGTTCTCGGGATAAAGTCAATTAGTGATGAAGAACTTGAAAAAATCGTTGATAAAATTATAGAAGATAATATTTTGATTATACAAGAAAAGAGAATGGAAGCTACTAGTACTTTAATGGGAAAATGCATGACTATTCTTCGTGGTAAAGTTAATGGGAAAAAAATACATGATTTAATAAATAACAAATTACAGGTCATATTATCAAATAATTAATAAATTTTCTTAATGTTAGTTCTATTCTTTATTTCAATTAGGTCTTATGCCTTATATTTTGAATTTAAAACTTGTCTCAAATTAAAATATGAATTCTATTGATTGTTTGTAAAAGATAATTTATTTATTTATACTTTATTAAATAGAGAGAACATATTTACTATTCAATATTCTATTCTGTCAACTTTTAATACTTGAATGTTAAATATGGTAAATATTTTAATAGGAAATATTTTATTGTAATAAATTATCTTATTAATTTTATCAGTATTTTCTTTTATTGTATCTTTATGTTTATAATATTAAGAGACTATATCCAGTACAGAATAATTATTTTATTCTGTTTCCGATTAATATAAGAATAAGTAGTTTAATTATATACTTATCTATGGATAACAAAACAAAATCTAGTAGTAGAAAAACAAATCGAAAACCTACCTCTGCCATGAGTACAAAGAAAACAACAACACCAGCAAAGAAAGCAGCTACAAAGAAAACAACAACACCAGCAAAGAAAGCAACTCCAAGAAGAAGAACAACACCAGCAAAGAAAGCAACTCCAAGAAGAAGAACAACTGAAACTAATGAACTACAAAAATCATCAGAAAATGTTTCACAAAGTCCAACAGAAATCCCAACAGAAATCCCAACAGAAATCCCAACAGAAATCCCAACAGAAAGTCCAACAGAAAGTCCAACAGAACAAACTCAATCAGAAGTTCATCCAAATTAATATTACGTTAATATGATGATATCTGCATATAGTAATCATTAATTTACTTTATCCAATAATTTTTTCTTATTTTTATATGCAGTCAATTTGTTCAATTTTACAAAATAAATTAATTAATGATATAAATTATAAAGATCTAATTGCCATCAGAATTATTGCTATCTTATTATATTAATCATTATTTTACTATTGAAATACTTATTCAATTTAATCTCTCATTTAAAAAATAATTATTCTTAATAAAGAATATTACTAAATAAAAAATTTCTCTAATTTTAAATCTTTATTTTTAAACAGGTCTTATTCCTATCCAAACCTTTTTCTTCTGTTAGAAACCTACAATTTGGTTCTTATGCTTCTTTTATTAGATGAAAAAATAAAGTATTTAATCTATAATCTAATCCTAGTAAGGTCAAACAGTGAAATATAGGTACACACAAAAATTTTTTATTATTTGCAATAGGTATTATAGTATGGATTACCACGTTTATGTTATTACTATATTTTATCTATCTTTATATCCTTGGTAATTTTTCTTTATCAAAACTATATTATAGTTTTTACGCTTATTTTATATATTAGGTACATTTGTAGCTGGTGTATCTTATGATGAAATCGCGTATGTATGATTCTACTAAATTAAATTTTATGAAATTACTAAAATTATTTGAAGATTCGATTGAGGATGTTGTAGCAATAACTAGAGCATTTAGTATCGCGTATGTTATTCATAGTGGAAAATTCTATGATAACATAAGATCGGAACCGTACATTAATCATACTCTTAGAGTTGCACTGATTCTTGCAAATGAATTAAAAGTAAAGGATAAAGATGTTATAATTGCAGCTATTCTTCATGATGCCTTTGAAAAGACATATACAAACCCATTCCAGGAGGACCTTCTTAAAAAGACGATTGGAGAAAAAGCACTAAATCTAATTCTATCTACAATTAAATTTAATATAAAGGATATGGAATCCAACGAATACTGTAAGCTAGTTTTAAAAAGTTCCAAAATTGTAAGATATCTCCTACTCGCAAATAGGTTAGATAGTATACGAGTTTTAAAGAGTTCTGTTCACAAAGACAAGATACAGCGATTCAAAAAAGAAACTCAAGAATATTTTTTACCAATTGCTAATTTGACTGATGATAATTTAGTTTTTAAATTATCTGTTGCAATGTACGAATTAAAATAACTTGAAAAAAGACTCAACTTCAAAATTGATTTTTAATTACTTCTATTTTACAATCTAATTTGAGTTAAATATTTAATTTGTAAAAGTCAAATCTGTAATTCATATTAAAATATACCATATAGATATAATTACATAATTTCAAAAAAAATTTGTTTATATTGATATCTAAAATTATTTTTCCTGACATCTTTCTCCAATCTTTTTTTTATGGTTTTTCCAATGCTTTGTACATCCAATAAATTTATGTTCAGTACAACCACAAATAAAGCATCGTCCAATTATTTTTCCTGAGTCTTTTTCCAATGCTAATTATAAAGCTTCTATCTATATTAATTTATTATACTTTTAGGAAACGAATAATCGTTATAATGACAATTATTATATAATTTTTAAATAATACTATAAAAAAATTTTTTGTAGTTAATTATTTAAACATGGATTTCCTTCAATATTGACAATATAATTTTCATCATGTGATATAATACTATATCTACATCCGACTATTTTGTTTACAACATAAAGATTTGTTCTTAAGTGTTCAGTAACTTCTCCTATCAAATACCTTGATCTACCATTTGCTAAACTTGCAGGTATTACTAACATATCTGCAAGATACTGATCAATACAAACTTTTTTATTATAATTTTTTAGAAACTTAGTTGCTGCTTCTTTTCCAATGTATTCAGCAGGCTTGTTTATTTCTCCTATTGAATCTCCTCCAATATAAGGTCCAAAGTCAGATTTAGAATAAACTAAAACCGATGCTCCTGGTGAAATAGCATTTTCAATAGATGCTACATAGTTATTACAGATTAAGTCATTTCTTTCTAATAATAATATAGCTGAAGATATTTGG
Source organism: Nitrososphaeraceae archaeon (assembly GCA_036380115.1). Lineage (GTDB taxonomy): Archaea > Thermoproteota > Nitrososphaeria > Nitrososphaerales > Nitrososphaeraceae > TH1177. The sequence continues at coordinate 7,537 of DASVFI010000118.1, forward strand.
CGATCTAATACATGGCGTGACACATTAGAACAAATTCCTATAATTTTTGGATCAATTCTTTTATTATCTATAAGATCAATTAAATCTAAGTTTTTACAGGGAAAAATTTTTGCATTAACAATTCCACCTCCTTTTGGATAATAGCCTCTTCTCAACACATCAATATCGAAGTTTATTCCAATAATTTTATAAGCTTCTAAAACTACATATCTCAGATAATCAATTGTAGGACTCATTCTGATGTCTGTTCCACCAATAATTTGTATATCAATAAATTTTTTAGATAAAGCTATAGATGGAATTAATGCCTGTAATAACATAGATATACTTCCTGCAGTACCAATATCGACTTTAATTGCCTGAGAATTATCCTCAAAATATTTATCACCTGCATTAGGTATAAATCGTAAGAATTGGCTTCCAAGAACAAGATTTTCAACTTTAGCATTGAATATATCTGCAAGTATTTTTATTGTATGAATATGTTGAGCTCGTAATCCACTTTTTGGTCTATTTGATCTAATATTGTATATTTCTACTGGTTTTTGCAAAAGTACTGATAGTGATATAGCAGATCTAAGTATTTGTCCACCTCCTTCTCCAAAAGAGCCATTTATCTTTAACAATATAGTATGTAACCTGTAATAAAATTAATAATTAAATTTGTTGCGATCAATTAAAATTATCTTTATGTTTACTATATCATTTTAAAATTAGATACTAATTGATAATAGTCATTTAATATATATATTTAAACTAAAAGGATTAATAGATGAATATATAATATCTTCTAATGCCTACTGCATATGTTTTAATAAATTGTGATCTTGGATCTGAAGATGATATAATTAAGGAATTAAAAAAATTACCAGAAGTTGTTGAAGTAAGTGGTGTCTTTGGTGTTTATGATATTATAGTAAGAATTCGTTCAGATTCAATGGATAAATTGCGCGAAGTTGTAACTTGGAATGTTAGAAGAATAGATAAAGTTAGATCAACCTTGACTATGATGGTAATTGAAGGTCAAGGAGATAAAGATATAAATTAACAACTACATCTATTGTAAAATATTTTTTATTATTCTAATTGTTTTCATTATTTCTTCTTCATTATTGAAAAAGTGCGGAGATGCTCTGACTATTTTTTTTCCATTCAGTAAATCTCGTTCAGCCATAATAATTCCTTCTTTTTCGAGCTTATTCTTTAATAAATTAGATTCAATTTTTGAACTAGAAAAAGAAACTATTGAATTGCGTAGTTTTTCATCATCTATTCCGTGAATATCAATACCACTTATTTTCAATAACTCATTTCTTAGAATCGATGAAGTTTTCAAATTTTTTGATATTATTTTAGACATGCCTATTCGTAAGATGTATCTAAGAGATGATTCTAAACCTGCTAGTCCAGGATAGTTACGAAATCCTGTTTCAAATTTTTGTGGGATATCATTATGAACTACAGAATCATCTGAAATAATCTTTCCAGATTCTCCTCCTATACTTTCTGGAATTAAAGTGTCTTTTGATTTTTCACTACAATAAAATATTCCTATCCCTAACGGACCACAAATCCATTTAAAACTAGGGAATGCCATGAAATCACATTCAATTTTTTTAATATCTACATTTATACAACCTACTGATTGAGCTGAATCGATACAATAAAGTAAATCGTTTTCTTTTGCAATTTTTCCTGCTTCTTCAACAGGCATTATGGAACCATTATTATACAATACATGACTCAACACTAATAATTTTGATTCTTTTAATTTAGCTAATGTCTCTAATTCACCTATATCAAAAAATCCGTTTTGATCTATTTTTAATACCTTTATTTTTAAATTTTTTCTTTTAGCTATGTGTAACCATGGAAAATAGTTTGCGTAATGTTCATGTCTTCCTCCTCTAAGAATTATTATGTCCCCTTTTTTCCACTCTATACTATTTGCAACGAAATTTAATCCTTGTGTAGTACTTTGTGTAAAACTTACTTCTATTGCATTACAATTTATCAAATGTTTTATTCTTAATCTGGTTTCTTCTATCATCTTTTCCATATACTTTGATATATCTTCAGAGTCAGGACCTTGTTCTGAATATTTTATGAGGAAATCTGCAATAGATTTTATAGAAGGAAGAGATAAAGGAGCAATTGAACCATTATTTAGATAAATTTTTTTCGAAGTAATTGGAAAATCCTTGATAATTTCTTGTTCAATATCATCTAACAATATTATATTTTATATATTCAACATATTTTAATTCATGTATATATTGCATAATATCATATCTAATCTTTTAACTATTGGTGGATTAAACACCTTATTATTTTATAATCCATATGCAAAACTTTGTTTTACATCAACGATTACCTCTTATTTTAGAAAAACAACTTATCTTGATTTTGATACAACCTATACTGCTTATATTAGATCAAAGTTAATAAAAAATTACACTTTAAATGATGTATCCTTGTTTACACCATGTGAAGGAGAATTAGAATTATCAATAAACAAAATACTTTCTAATATTTCTAATTCTTCATTATTAATAATTGATTCCTTGAATAGTTTTTATAATCTATATTACAAAAAAATTGATATGGAGTCCTTAAAAGGAATTTCTAATGTTCAACATACTCTTTCAAATTTTTTAATGATATTATTAAAATTGTGTCAGTCTTTAAGGATACCAATTTTAGTTACTAGTATGATAAGATATAGAAAAAAAAAAGAGTGGATTAAAACTTTTACAAATAAGAGATTATTACAGAATAAAAGTACAGTGATTTTATTTGTAGAGATGCAAAATAAAAATATATTCTTTCTTGATATTATAACTCATCCTACTTTGTTGCCAACAACTTTAACTCTAGATAATAATAATATAAATATGAAGTAATAATAAAATCAATAAATATTTTCAAGATGTTTATGTTAATGTAATCAATGTTTATATATACTAAGATTTATAGCATTCATTACTTTTACTAATTAGATATATTGATTCCTTTTTGGATTATATATCCTATAACTTTAGTAGTAGTTGCTTTTCTTTTAATGATATTAGAATCAAAAGGAGAATTAATAGAAATTTTACAAATTAATTCGAATCTTTCGTTAGATATCGAGTTAGAAGAAAAAGTTATTCATAGTGGTAATAAACAGTCAATAGGCTTTTTTTTAAACGATACTGCTAATAATAGTAAAATAATTGATGCTAGAATAGTAGGTAATATCATATATTTATCAGGAATGGCAGAATCATTTTCTCTCAATATTACTAATAATCAATTATATAATTATTCGTGGACAATTAATCCAAAAATTCAATCTTATGGAACTGTATTGCTGGAAGTAATTGTGATATATAATGGATCAAAGTCAAATGTTGCAAATTTATCATTCTCTATAGATGATAGTAACACTATAAATAAAAATCAGAATAAGCGTCAATAGCTTAGTCAATTGCAATTGAAAATATTGTTGTTTTAATTATTTATAAAAATAAATGAATATAATATTATGTTTATTATAATTATAATGTTTATATATTTATAATAGTATAATCTAATTACTTATTTTAATTAAATATAAAAAAATTTACTATAATACTTTAATATCTTCAATACTTTCTATTATATCACATATACTTCTTGAAGAATTTCAAAAATCCATATTCTATCCATTTTTTTAAATTAATTCTTTCTTAATCTTAACATATCAATAATAATATTAATAAAACATGAAGAACAGAAGCAGAAATGAGATCATAGCTTTCATACTAGAATCGGTAGCAAATAGCAGAAACAATAATGGAATCACCGCAACAAAAATTATGTATAGTGCATTCTTATCTTATTCGCAGTTGAAAGAATATCTTGCCTTATTACTAGAAAAAGAGCTACTTGAATATAATTCTCAAACACAAACTTATAAAGTGACACCAAAAGGTACTCATTATTTATCAATACATAAACAACTAAATGATATGATAGTTACTGCTACTCAATTTTAATTAGATATCATCAACTATCATTTTATTTTTTTGTTTCTACTGCAAATATCATGATAAAAAATTTCTTTTATATGATATTTAAAAAATGTATTGCAAATATTATATCTATTAAGCTTTTAGATACGAAACTATAAATTTTGTCTTATTCAATTAATAATATATTTCTTGGATTCTTCAGTATATTTTCGTTTTTATGATCTTTCAATTAGAGAGCAAGAAATAATCTATACTCTTTTAACAAAAATATTCTATGTTATAGAAGAAAAATTATCATTTGATGATATGGAAAGCCAACTTCCAAATTTTCTCTCAATTACTGATTATTCAACTACATTTATTGAAATAATATTTCCAGTTAAATTCGATAATTACCTTTTTCAGGCCATTTCAATTGAACACTGGAATTCTATTAAAAATATAATAAAAGAAATAAAACACAGACGAGGTAAAAAACCAGTTATATCTATATTTAGATTCAAAGGTATTACAAACCAAAGAGATTTTGATATTATTTTTTCTCTAATGAATAGCTCAATGCGTTCATTCGAAATTGCCATAGAAAAAGTAGAATATCTTGTAGATATAGTATCTATACAATTAAGTTCTATACCGCCTAATACTTTTGAAGTTATTTATTTTTATGATGAATCTTCTTCCAAATGGCTTCCCTATCAAGCAAAAAGCATTGAAAATAATTTTGTCAATACATATATCTTTAAAAATGGTTTATGGGAAAGATAATAAATTAATATGTCCTTTTTTTTAAAGAGTATATTCTTAATATCTTTGAGCGGGGGTCGCCTAGCCTGGTAGGGCGTGGGATTGCTAATCCCATGTTCGAAAGAACTCGTGGGTTCGAATCCCACTCCCCGCGCTTCAAATGGGGGTTCTAGTTCAAGTCTTATAAATAAGATTTTCAAATATTCTCTTGTAGAGCTAGGACGAGAAGCGAAAGAGAATATGACTATACAAGAACAACAACTGACAATATTTGATTCTGAAAAAGAATTAGAAACAGAATAAATTCAATTACAAAATCGTTATCAAAACCTTATTTCAGAAATAGTTTAATTAAATTGTTAGAGAAAAATTTTGATAATGCAAGTATAATATGTAATTACATTATTGCTGAAGAAATTGAACTTAACATAAAAAATTCTACAAAAGAAGGTAAAATAAAGATTCTTGTATGGTTATCAAATCACTTTCAAGATCAAAAATCTTTCAAAGATATGACTAAAGAAGATATTCTTGAATTTCTAAATAAGCTAAGAAAATCATCTGCAGAAGATCCTACTCATAAATGGATTGGAAGTTATAATGGAAGACAAATGATATTAACAAATTCTTTAGATGGTTATATAATCAGGATGAACCAGATCCTAACAAGAGAGAGACACCTGAATGTATGAAAGGTGTACGAAAGCTGGGTTCGAATCCCACTCTGTAAAAAAAGATTTAAGCGATATCTTAAATTTAAATTCAATTAATATAGACACAATAAATATTTAATATTACCATATTACAACTATTATAAGGTCATTAGTATTATACTAATTACGAGCAAGATTATATTAAATTAAATTTATCTCTTGTTTATTATTATATTTGCACAATTTTTCCATTAGATTTTCTTTTACCTGTTCCCATTCTGGTTTTATAATGCTATAGCAAACTGTATCTCTTATTCTTCCATCTTTCATTATCTTATGATGACGTAGAACACCATCTTGTTTGGCACCTAATCGTAGTATTGCTTGACGTGAAACTGTATTGAGAACATCAGTACGGATTTCTACAGCTATACATCCTAGTTTTTCAAATGCATATTGTAGCATCAAAAATTTCGTTTCTGTGTTAACATATGTCTTTCTCCAAGATTTAGCTATCCAAGTATGTCCTATTTCAAGTCGATGGTTTTCGTAATCAATATTGAGATAGCGAGTAGTACCTACAATTGTATTAGAAGCTTTATCTAATGTTATAAATGGCAAAATTGAACCTTTTGAGCTTAAGTCTGACATTTCTTGTACGTATTTTGGTATTTCATTTAAATTGGGAAATCTAGAAAAACGATTATTCCATATCTCTCCATCTTTCGCTGCATTAGAAAGTCCATTTATATCATCGATCGAAGGAGGACGTAGGATTATATATTTTCCTTCAAGTGTTATTGGTTCAATTTTTTCTAACACATAAATTATAAAATTAAAAGTAAATATAAATGAAAATTATCATTTCAGAAATTTTAATAAGAAACATTATTGAAGAAAGTAAAGTTCAGTCCAGAATCAGTTACATTAACTTTAGACCTTTCTTTCTTCCCGGGACTTTCATTAAGGAAGGTTGCAAGGAACATTAATGACCATTTCAATATTGAATTAAATTATTCAACAATATATGGATGGATTCAAACCTATATTCCACAAATATCCAATTACATAAATTCATTATTATTTGCTACAATTCTATATTTAATTTCAGGTATGAATACAGGTTCAAGAGTATATAGTTTTGTGAAAGATGATAAAGTCTTCTATGGATTATATATTTTAGCTAAAAGTGATTATAAGATTGTATTTATTTCATATACAGCATCTACAAATTATTTTGACAGAATCTTTTGAATGTTGAAGAATGATCATTCTTTGAAGTTTAATTTGTAATTTATCTAAATCAATAGTAATAATTTAATTGATTATGAAAGACATAATACTATAACTTGATCAAATTGTATAAATAAAATAATAAAATATAGCCTTAGTTTATTTTATTATAATTTTTAAAAATGTTTAATTCTTTAATTTCTTCATTCCATGATTCCTCTGTATAATCATTCAATCAACACAGCAGTAGAAGTTTAATTAAATTCTACATAATTCAGGCATAAAAGAAGGTTATTTTTGTTTCTATGATTCTTTTTGTGGAACAAATTCTATCGTATTAATTATTTCTTTGAAGTGTGACAAATAGTTTGAAAAGGATTCTGAATTTGCATAATAAGTAAATTGATAGAATGAATCATTATCCTTTGTAGCTACAGTAATAGTATGAATTTTTGTATCTGCTAGTGAGAATTCATATTCTAATTGTATTGCTGAATTATCTCCTATAAAAGTAGGTCGATTCTCAATTATAAAAGAAAAATTGTCAAATTGAGAAATCATTTTTTTATTAATATATATTACATAGTCTTCTAAAATATTACACTGACATTGTTCATTAATTGTTTGACTTTCAAAGTTATCTCGTATTATCCATATTTGTGGCGTATCTGTCCTATTTAATATTCCAAGATGAAGGAAACACAAATCTATATCATAACATGTTGATTTGTCAGATTTAGCAAGAATTATCAAAGGATAAAGATATTCAAGTTTGATTCCAAGGCCTTCATCATAAATAGTAAAATTTTCATTTAAAGTATTTTTTTCTTGTTTTATTATTGATTTATCTGAAATATTATTATTTTTTGTTGCTTCTAGTTCTGAGCTAGTTTCTATTGTATTAGCAAAGTTTATTTTTTGTTTTTTATAATTTTCATTTTTTATCGTGTTTATATACGGCGAAATACTTTCTTCTAAGGAGTCATTATCAAAATCTAAAGCATCTATGTATTCTATCTGTAATGGAATAAATAAAGGAATAATTGCAAAAAGCGAAATGATAAATTGAAAATATATACTCATATGTTTACAATATTTTATATTTTATTATATATGTTTGGTATAAAACTGATCATTATAATAAATTGAGAATAACTAAACTAAGGAGAAAGATCTAACAGCATCAATATTTTTTGTTTTTTATTTGCTTCTTTTTTTGTTATATTTATAGAAAGTAAAATGATATTAAATATTGATTATCTCTATGTTCTATATGAATAGATACAGAATATTTTAAATTGTTATCATTTATAAGATATTTCACCAATTAATAAATTTGCAATTAACATTTTTATAATGAATGCTAAAGCTTACCGGTATATTTTTTCTAGCTCTTTTGTTTCTTGTTACTCTAAATATTACCTTTCATTATATAAAACCTGTTATCGCAGAAGAATCAGAAAGTACTCTTAATATCAATGATGAGGAAGAAGGATATAATAATAATGGTAAATTAGTGATTGTATCTAATATTAATTTACAAAATATTGAAAAACAAGGATTTCTTAAAGTAGTTGGTGTTATCAACGGAGAAGATTTTGTCGAAAATATTCCTTTAGATAAATTAAAGGATACAACTAATAAATTAAAAGTTACATTTTCAATGGATAAAGATAATGAGATAGTTAGTGCACATACATCAGATGAATTTTTTGTTTGTGCTTATCATTATAAAAATACTAATACTAATACTAATAATAATAATAATAATAATCTAAAATCAATATCTTTCGATAAAAAAGATGCATTAGAATATTTTGATTGTAAAAAAGGTGATATCAAATCTACTAGTCAGCCAACTAAGCTAAGTTTATTTAAATCAAAATCACAAGTTTACAATAAAACTGCTACTTATTATAGCATGTATTCAAAACCTAAATTAGTTTCATTTGATACTCTGGGTCAGGATACTATTGAATCGGCTAACAGTAGTTCTGTTGATGTAAAATTAGATAAATTAAAGAATAATAATAACGATGATAGCAGCAGCAACAAACCAGTTCAGATGAAAATCATAGTTCCAATGGAGGATAAAATGAATGCTACAAAAATAAAGGTTATGGCTATGCTTAAAGGACAGATAAAATCCGAAATAGTTGATGTTCAAAAAGAGTTTGATAAAATAATCGGATATACAATTGAAAGAGTATTTGCTTTTGATAGAAATACCGATATGGGTCCTATTCAAATTGGAGACAGAGTTTATGCTTGTGTAATAGGACAAGAATTATATCCACCTGAAGGAAGTGAATGTGAAAAGAGATTAATAAAACATCTTGACAAACCAAATTCCTTATCCGTTCGAAAATAAATAATTATTATTTATTTATTTATTTGAGAATCAATTCCAATCTATCTTCAGATAATTCGTTCTGATGTTTCTTCCGTTGTTTAAATCAGTTGTTGGGAATCGGTTGGTAATGTAAACGGATGTTAAAGGATATGACAAACCTTTAACACCCGTATATGTTAAATCCTGTGAATCCAAGATGGTCTTGAACTAGTAATACTAAAATCTGGTAGAATAAAAGAGTGTTGATTTTAAGATTTTTCAAAAATAAATTTATTTTATTTTGATAGAGTATGTTGAATTGCTCTTGCCACTATATATATATAACAAAACCCATTGAAGCATACGAAAAAATGTAAGGAATTACCGTTGTAGGGATTTTCATTTTCGTTTATAATATATTTATGATATGAATATAATAGTTTTATAACATTTTAAAGAAATAAAATCCCTAAATCTTCTCTAAATTATATAGATATGAAACAGTTAAAACTTTGTTAAGTGATGATAAGTTAACAAACCTGCAAAGATCTACTTTAAATATAGACAATTACTATTATATACTAAATTATAAAATTGGATGATTCATCAAAAGAACCTTCTTCTAAAGATGCTGTTGCTGATAACGATAATGACAATATAAACATTTCATCTTCTTCCTCCTCATCGCATTATTCGACTGAAATCGAAAATGCGATAATACAAAATAGAACATCTTCTGCCTCCTCTTCCTCCTCTACCTTGATTCGTGAAGGAATTATTGCCGGTAAAAGGATAGCAAAAATATCTGTAGTAACTCTTTTAGCTATTGGAGTTGTTGAGATAGTTACAGGATATCTAAGTGGTAGTGTAGTAGCTACTGCTGATGGAATTGATTCTATATCAGATGCCATGATTTCTTTTATTGTATTACTTGGTCTTAGAATAGCTCACCGACCTCCAGATAAAAAATTTCATTTCGGATATCACAAGGTAGAGAGTTTTACTGCTTTAATGGCTGCAATAGGAATGATAGTGATAGGAGTAGTTATCTTCTATAACTCTTACCAATCGTTAATACATCCTCATGAGATAAAAGAACCAATCTTGGTAATGATTGTGTTAGCAAGTGCTGGTGCAATATCACTACACAGAGCATTTCAAATGCGAAAGATTGCAAATAAATACAATCTTCTTTCACTCAAAACCGATGCCAGAAATTCAATAAAAGATGGATCTGCTTCTGTAATAGGTTTCTTTAGTATACTTGTAGCAACTCAATTTGGATTTGTACAAATGGATGCTATTGGAGGTATGATAATTGCAGGATACATATTCTCAGTTTCTTATATATCCTTAAAAAGATCATCTCTTATACTTGTAGATTCATGGCAAAATCCTGAATTAACAGATATGATAAAAAAGATAATTTCTGAACAATTCAGTAATGAAATGTTAAATGTTAAAAACGTATTATTGCGATCTGCAGGTATGGTTGACCAAGCAGAAATTCATATAGAGTTTAGCGGTGAGGAACAATTATCTGATATAGAAATGTTATCGCTAAGGATTGAAATGGCAATTCGTTCTAAAATTCCATCTCTTGAAAAAATATCTATTATCCCTCATTCATCTTCTGATATAGGAGCAGCAAAATCGTCTATTACTTCAACAACAAAGATGAATGCTCTACGTAATATAAAATGGAAGCAACAACCAACAGCATTTAGAATTGATAGAAATAGACAAAAAACTAAAGAAAAATAATAGATAGGAACATTTACCAAGTAAAAGACATGAAATTGGTCATGCTCTAGGTCTAGGGCATAAAAGTTTTTAAAAATACTCCGTGATATCTCCCAACGTAGATGAAATCATAATGAAAATATCTGCTTGTGCATTAGACTCTCAAATATACAAACCATTGGAAATTTATTGATAACGATGATTCTCCTTATCCTTTAGATGACTATGGTTAAAAATATAAGAAAAATTAACATGTCAAATACATAATTTTTGTTAGAATTACTTATAACTATGAGTTTGTTCTTTTTTGTCAGTTGATAAAGATATAGGAATTATGAATTCATGTATTTTAAAATTATTTTATATTGTTGATAATAGTTTTTATTTTATTTAGCTTTAGATACTAGTTGGACCTTTTTCTGAAACTTTGATAGTTCAGATCCCATATTATTGACCTTTTATATAAAATCGCTCTTGGTTTTCATCATAACCAAGATCTGACAGAGTTATAACATTGTAGCCATTTTCATACAAATATTGCATCTCTTGTTCAAATAGTTCAGGGGATGTATCAAAGTCTTTATTTGTATCTAATCTATGGTAGGCAACAATTGGAAT
>DASVFI010000119.1:0-6062 GCA_036380115.1 Nitrososphaeraceae archaeon
TAATTAATACAATATTTCTTTAATACATATTATTCCCCTTTAATATATTAATATGCTTTTTTACTTATTTAATAATCCCTAAAATTATAGTAAATTATAAACTTATTACATTTTTTTTATTAAGCCTATTGATGATGTTAACAACATCAATACCTCGTTTAATTTTGATATTGTTTTCTGATGTTAAAAATTCGAGTATGTCTTTATACTTTCTTCCTCCTCTCATTTTTAAAACATTATCATGCCAAAGTAGAGTTATGATTCTTGTATCTTCTGAATTATTTGAACCCATTGCAGTAGATATAGTTTCTTTAAAAATATCTAAAATATTTTTCTCAGTTGCGCCTAAATATGTAAATAAATATGTATCCATTATGGTTAATGGAAATTCTATTATACCATCAATTTTTCTATAATTCATATCATCAATGCTAATACGGTCTTTGTATTTTTTCATAGTTGAATCATAAGTGAATCCAGATTGATAGAGCTTTGATAGTAATTTATCATCAAAATTAAGATAATGTACCCTATTTCCAAAGATTGGCTTTTTAGTAAGAATTTCTAAATCAGCTTTCTCTTTTTTAATTAAGTCCAAGTTCTTTATTGAACTACCATCTGTATGTAATCCTATTTCCCAATTTCCATGCATAAGAGATGTAATTTCTTCTTCATAATCGAGATAATTTCCATTTTCATAATGTGTCCGGAAAAAAAAAGTAGACCTAACGCCAAATCGCTCTTCTAAATCCATTATTTCTGGAAAATTATAATATAAATTTTTACTATCTATTTTTTCTAATTCTAAATTTTCAAATCGATTGCGCCTAGCAAGAATATGTTCTTTTGATGGTCCTTGTTTTCTCCAATCAACATCATGAGATAAAAAAATATATAACACCATCATTATTACCTGTTAAATACTATAATGATTTCAACTTATCACTTGTAATATCTAATTTAATTGTAGATTTATTTGTATAAACCCCTTTTTCTTCAGTATCATTTAGTATAATAGCTCCTGCTCCAATTACACTTTCTGGAGCAATTTTTATACCATTTCTTATAGTAGCATTCATTCCAATGAAACAAAATGAGTTGATAGTCACATTTCCGGCTATTGCAGAATGTGATACAATAAAACAATGGTCTTTTATTGTGGTATGATGACTTATTACATTACCAGTCCAAATTATTATATTATTTCCTAGCGAAACAAAAGGCTGAATTACATTTTTTTCAAATATAAAACAATTTTCACCCATATGAAATTCTTCATTAATAGAAGTAGTAGGATGTATATAACTTATCATTATATAGCCTTTTGATTTTGCTTCATCAAATATCTTCGCTCTTTTCTTATTCATATTAGTATATCCTATCGCTATAAACATGTCATAATTATTGGGAGGAAAAATGTCTTGAACTTTTTCAAATGGAACTACAGGTAAGTTACAAAATACATTATTATCTTTTAAGGCCCATTCATTGACTGTAAATGCTACAACTTCAAATTCAGAAGATTGTTTTAGATATATATATATAATTTGTGCGAAATTACCTGTTCCAAAAATTATGACTTTTCTCAATTAATTTTTTTAACTAAAACAAGTATATGGATTTTTGTTTTTGATTAATTAGATTTGATTAGTATTTTTATTGAAATTATAATCAGTACTACAATTGTAATTTTTAATTCCTATCTAAAAAATGAAGATAAATCGTCTCATCTAGCTATTATTGATTTCCTCCTTCTCCGCCACTAATCATACCTCCAATTTTGTCTTTTATGCCACCTAAAGCACCTCCTGAATCTTGTCCAGAATTCTGTCCAGTTGTTGACTGATCATTTCCTCCGCCACCAAGTAGACCTCCAATTTTGTCTCCTATGCCACCTAAAGCACCTCCTGAACCTTCCTGTTGTCCACCTTCACCTGTTGTGTTACCACTACCGGCACCGGTATTCGTATTTTCATCTTGAGCAAATGTATTAACTAAAGGAATAGTTGCTACTATAGTGCTTATTGTTGTCGCAAATGTGATGATAAATAAGATTGTTGCATTCATTAAAATTGTATAAACAATAAATTATATAATAATATCACACACAATTTTAAAATATATTAGTTAATTTACTTTTTATAAATATTAATATAAGCCAATAATAAAATAAGAAATAATATAATCTCATTTTTCCTATTGGATTAAGTACGTCTTCAGGATCATTCACTCCATTTATAAAAGTAGAACATGTAATATCTTTTAGTGATGCAATATTTGCATTTACAATTACTCTAATGGCTTTATCTGTAGATATCCCAGATTTACCAACTCGACACAATCTGAGTTACTAGATAAATTACATGATCTCTATCCACAATTTGAAAGTTATGTTATAAGTTTTGCTGTAATAGCAATATTCAGGGTATCTTATCATCAAGTATTTAATCATATCAAAGGATCACATATTATTATGGTGTATCTAAATGTGGTGTTTCTCCTATTGATAACTCTTTTATCACTTTATACCTCACCTGTAATAAGCTATGGATTATATCAAATTCCTTATGTCATCTATTGTTTTATGTAATTATGACAAGCTCTTTACTTCAATGATATGGTGGCATGCTACAAAAAATAAACATCTAATAGACAAAAATTTGCATCCTTTTTTTATAAAAGGTATTATGGCAAATCTTTATATCTATTCCTATAGTTTTTACAATATCAATAATTATTTCATTTGTTAATTTGAATATTGCTCAATATTTTTGGTTGGCAATTGCTCCATTAAATATATCAATTAAACACAGATAAAAATTAGAAATATTCAGATAAATTTATTATTATCAAAAAGAGTAAATATAATCGAAAAATCAATATATGATTTAAAAAAATGAGAAGACTACTAGTCTTTTTCTTTTTTTTCAAATTTATTCTGTAACAATATCTCAATCAAATTTAGGTTTAAAAATATGCATAATAGTTATTATATGATCAAGATTTTTTTGTTGTTTAAACTGACCTGAGGTACTTGTAGTATTTATTCTATTTCCATTGAAGTACCTCTATTTTTGCACATTCCTAGATTCAATCCATTTCTTAAAGAAGCATTTTTTAAGGTTTTTATCAAGTTTAACTATTCTTGATTTTCAATTTTTCCCTCTTCAAGGATAGTATTTTTTGTATTTCTTTTACGAACAGTAACCAGTACTTTTTCACCAATGAAATTAGAAAGGTATTCCTGATTACTTATTGGCACTGGTATGAATTCCATATTTTCTATTTTCGTTAAGAAATTTATTACAATTATTTCATGATCACTCATTTGGCATATCAGATTAACAACTAGTTATTATAGTTGCGTATATGGTAGTATAAATGGATGCAAAGACAACGATGTTACTTGTGTATTTCCAACAACAATACAGTATTCTAGATTCATCCATATATTTTAATTTGAATATTTAAATAATTATGATTTACCAATTTGATAAATGAATTAGTGAGAGATATATTCATAGCATTTGTAGTTTTTGAGCTACTTAATAATTTAAGGATATAAGTAAATCTTTACATATTTATCAATTTGTAAATCTCTGAAAAAGAAACAAAGAGTAACAGAATTACACTTAGAAGATAAGACTATCCATGAAATTGCATAACCATATATCAAATCAAATATTGGTATTTCGTATTTTAAAATTAAAGAGAAGATAGTATAATAACACAGTATTGTTATATAGAATAATGATAATAAACTAATGATAATGCTTATGTTAAAATATAAAACGCATATTGAATTTTTTCCTCTAGTTCATATTGTCAAAGAATTCAACAATGATGAATTTAAATCATCTATTGCAAAAAGTAATAGATACCTATTTGTTCCAGAATACATAAGTGTGAATATAGTATAAAAGATGATAAGGATTGATTGAAAATTGAAATTAACTAAAGTAGTATTGGTAACATATCCTGACGATTTTATCTTACATGAAGCAAAGCAACTCATACTATCAATTCCAGAATATGAAATCGTAAAGATTTTTACACAAAAATATCTTAATCATTCAAAATATGGAATGGGTTCAGGTAAAGCAGAAGAAATAGAAAAATTTGTAAAAGAAACCAAAGAAATAGAAGAAATAATTGTTGATGACCATTTGAGCTCAAAACAGATCTACAACCTTGAAAAATTGATAGGAATTTCTGTCAAAGATCGTGAAAGACTAATTTTAGATATCTTTTACACACGAGCTACCACAGTTGAAGCAAAATTACAGATTCAATTAGCTGAAATTGAATATGAGATGCCACGTGTACGGGAAAATGCAAAATTGTTGACTAATAGTAAGGAAAGAGCAGGAAAAGGTGGAATGGGAGAATACATAGTAGATGTACGCTTTCGTGATCTTAAACGACAAATGTCATTTATTAAAGAAAAGATAAATGATGCTAAATTAAAACGCGATATCTATCAGCACCAAAGACAGAAAACAAGAATGCCTGTTGTTTCTCTAGTTGGTTATACTAGTTCAGGAAAAACAACGTTATTTAATCTACTTACAAATGAATCTAAAGAGACATCATCAAATTTGTTTACTACTCTTTCAACTACTACAAGATCATTTAAAATTTCTCATAATAACAAAAATAGGACAGGAGAAGAAGGAATATTAATTATAGATACAGTAGGTTTTATCAGTAGACTTCCAACTTACATGATTGATGCATTTAAATCGACTTTAGAAGAGTCACTTGTTGCTGATCTAATATTACTTTTAATAGATTCATCAGAAGATATTGAAGATGTAAGAATAAAATATTCAAATTGTTTACAGATTTTAGAAGAATTAAATGTTGATAAATCCAAATTGTTTACAGTTTTAACTAAAGTAGATAAAATTGATACAAGAATGATCGATGAAATTGTAGGAAATCTAAGAATAAGTAATGATGTAATAGCCATATCAGCTAAGACAGGTTATGGTATCCATAAGCTCAAAACATTATTGATGAAAAAACAATTTATAGAAACATAATATAAAGAGAAGACAAATGTTAAGGTATCGTATTATGTTACTAAGTATTCAATATAATTTTTACTAATATAATACACATAACATATAAATTATAAAGTTGATTTTCTTAATTTAATATATTTATCCTATATATTTTTAATAGCTTAACTTTTTTCAAAATATCTAATATACATAATAATTGAATTTATATGGATCTATCAAGTTCTGTTTTAATTTTTTTTCTAATAGTTTTCCAATTTTCGATATTTAAGAATAGTATTTCTTTTTCTAATCTTACCTTTGTCTCTCTATGTTTTTTTTCTAATATTCCAAGTTTTTTACTAATTTCTTCATAAACTTTTTGAAGATTTTGATGATCCTCAATTAAATCAGTACATGAATCGATACAGTCAATTGAAATTTTATAGTATTTATTTACAATCTGGGTATTTGAAGAATTTATCTTATCTTCATTTTCTTGTTTTTGAAAAGCTAGCCATTGAAGAATAACACCATCATTTCCTAATTGCTTTTTATCATTGTAATTATTGTTTAAAAGTTTTTTATTTATCATGTTGTATTATTTCTTTTAAAATATTAAATTATATAGATTTTAGAAAAACAATTATAGAGTCTATTTATTATTTATTTACTTTCAACTCTGTTGTTAAATTTTTATATTCTTTCTTTCTATCACTAAAGAATTGAAATACTAAGGCTGTTGCTGTTAAAGTTAAACCGGTCACAGTTCCTATAACAAATAATTCACAACTCATTCCTATATATTAGAACATCTACTATTTTAATTTATTTGAAATAATAATAACCACCAATTTCCTTATCCTTATTTAATTTAAGGCTATATTACAAAAAAGAATATTTTTTGACTAGATTACTAATAAATAAATAATTTTTCTATTTAATCTTAAGTGAACTAGTTGACAAGGTTATTTCATTTCATTTAGTTTATCAATAATAAAAGAATTAGGAAAATACATTCAATACATTTAAAGCATTTCTGTTTTTAACAAATTGATA
>DASVFI010000120.1:0-2041 GCA_036380115.1 Nitrososphaeraceae archaeon
GGCCAAATTATAGTCTCTTCTTAAGAATGCCTCAACTGCAGATGTCAAAACCTCTAAAGCAGAATTACTTAATTTCTCTAATTTTTCGGTTATCAAAGAAGGGATTAAACTTTGAATTTCCATGGATTTTGAAGCAATTCTCGATGCGTGGTCGGCTACTCTTTCGATACTTTTTACAGTAACCCTGTAGCTAAGACAATCAGAAGGGTTTTTTAACCCTATTTCTTGCAATACTCTTTCATTGTTAGTAGCCATGACTAAATTTCTTAATATATAGAGACTAAATCTATCTACTTCATCATCAGATCGTATTACTCCCATCGCTATATCATGATTTTTTTCTTTTACTGCAACCAAAGCATCCCTGTGCATTGATGAAGCAATCAAAAACATCCTCCGTACAGCCGTGTTAACTGATAATTCCGGTAATGTTAGTAATACTTGAATGGTAATTATATCAGAGGAATCAGCAATAATTTCTGTTCCTATCAAACTTCTTCTTACTACTTCTCTAACCGCCTCCCTTTGTATTGGTTGAATCCTTGCAGATTTCGCTTTTAGATTTATCAGGTTATATCCTGACAAATACATAGAAACAATCTTTCTCTTTAGGGTGTTGGGGCCTTCATCAATCAACACCTGAGTACTAACTTCATTTGTAGAATCTTGTAGTCTCTTCTCTTGTTCTGGGGTAATACATAGTGAATTACTTGAACCCCTTGAGATAGAAACATGATCACCTGCTTTAAGATTCATTTCTTCAATCCATTTTTTGGGTAACGACAAAATATAGGTAGATCTACCTGTAAATTGAATTTTTCTAATGTCGGAATTCAATTTATTCAATATTATTATCAACTATTATCTATCTATTATTAATATATATGGATTCTCAATAATATGGTTATTATGTTATTATCCATTAGGAGTTTTTATATCTATATGAATAAGTCAATAAATCACGTATATTTTTTGTAACTATGGTTATTTCTATAATTAATAGATTATATTATCTTAATTCTAAATAATAGTATTGACAGAAAATTCTGTCAGACATATAGACACGATTAAAGAATTAGAGTCACTTAAATATGAATATCAAATTCGTTGTAGTCATTATAGCTTGGAGTATTCGTCTAAAGACAATATTATAACATGTTCAATTTGTGGAAAGATTTGGAATTTTGTAGAGAAAAAAGGATTCTCTAACTTAATCCAAGTCTATAATGCAGAATTAGACTAACTTTATTTCTTACCCGAAAGTTTTTTTAACAAATATACTTTCTTAAATTTATTCAGTACAACTATTAAAATTCCAACTATAATAACTGCTAATGTTGCTTGAATAAATGAAGTCTTTAGAAAAGATAGAGAATCATTTTGATCTATTTGAAATTTGCTGATTGGAGCTATAACAAAAATAATAAAAATACATGCTATCATGACCAGTATCCACATAAATAAGATAAAGAATTTGAGATCTAGAAAATTCATTTCTTCTCCTCCTTCTCTATCCACTGGATATAATAAATTGCAATACTATTGTTATTAGTGCAAGTGACGATGAAAAGGTAGCCAATTTATAGATTTTTATTACTATTTCTCTTTCAGAAAGTTTTCCATCTAATAAAATTAATCTAACTAGAGTGATTGGTGCATTCTTATCCTTTGAAGCTTGTAATGTATAATCTTCATTTAGTATAGTTGGCCTAGATTTCAATTCTCGGTGTTCAACAATCTTTCTTACACTACTCAAAAACAAAAACGAATTCATTATTGCTGGTAATAATGCTATGATTGCAATTATTTCTGATTTAGATGCAATTGCTAATGCTCCATACATCGCTCCCATCAATAGCGTACCTGAATCTCCTGGGAATATTTTACTCGGATATTTGTGAAATATATAAAATCCTAATAAAGCAGCTAAAAATGGTATTTCGATCATAAGAATTTCCAGATCTCCAAACAAAAAAGTACTAATTATTATTGGAAACATCGTTATAATCATGAATCCTGTAGCTACTCCGTTGAACACGTC
>DASVFI010000121.1:0-4074 GCA_036380115.1 Nitrososphaeraceae archaeon
ACTATACTTTTTAATAGCACTCTTAAACATATTAAATTTATATAAAAAAATCTTGTACTTTTGGAAAATTAATACAATACATAAAATCACTACATGCCTGATGTATTAACGTCTAAGCTGAAAAAAATTGTCAATAGCGTAAAATGGGTTTTTTTCAAATATGTTTTTATTTTTATTCTAATAAAAATGTTAATTAAAAAAGGTAAAAAATGTAAAATTAATGTTAACAGTCATGACTATTAAGATAATAACAAGAGATTCGCTAAATATAAAAAAAGAGATAATATCTCTAATTAGTAAAATAGAGTTTCTATTTCTTTTATATCACCTATGAGTGATCCTTCTAAGGTAAACAGCAATCCTGAAAGAATTGCATCATTTTTTATTAATAGTTTAATTAATGGTGAAATAGACGCCGATGATGATTTGAATTCTTTATAAGGTGAACGTAACGAATAAAAATATTTGTTAAAGGTTGGAACAATTATTATTTCAATTATACCTTTTGTTTGTAGGCCAAAGATGGCTTCTTTTTTTACCTTTAAATATATCCATAATCTTTTTCCATGGATAACACTATTCGGATTAATAAAGATTGGATGAACATGGCCCATGATAATCTTCTTTATATTGAATTTGGTTTTTTCAGGAATTGTATGTCCATGAATTAACAAGGTATCATCAACAACTAATCCACTGGTATTGCAAACTATAACAGATTCAGGTACAAGCAGATTTATGTTTGCATCATGATTTCCTGGAATTAGGAAAACCTCTTCCATATCTATAGATAATTGTTTGAGAAAAGCTGGAATTGTATCCCATTCATTTTTGCTTATATGTGTAATAGAACTTTTTAGATCTCCTAAAATTATTATTCCGTTAAATGAATGCGTATTTTTTAAATCTTTAATTTCTTTTAATACATCTTGAGAAATTTGTGAAGAATTGATATTAATACCTTTTTTTATTAAATCGATTTCAGATCCAATATGTAGATCAGAAATAACCAAAAATTTTTTTAGTTCACTATCTTCATTCACATATTCTAACGTTAGTGCTGCATGAGAATTTATAGGATTAGCTTTAGTCACATCAATACTTAGCTAATAATCTATTTATCATTTTTATGCTTTTATTAGGGAGATGTAAAGATACTCTTACATTTGAGAATTTTACTATAACGATTATAAATTAACAAAAAAAAAATCAAAATACATAGCATTGATGATAATTTTTTTTAATTACAAAGAGATTTTATAAACAAGTTATTTTCTATAGATTAAGTTGATAATTAGCGGTCTTGAAGTTTCTTCCAAGATAAAAGAAGACTTAATTAGCAAAGTACAAGCTTTAAATAAAAATGGTATTCACCCATGTCTCTGTACTATTTTAGTTGGAGATGATCCAGCTTCGACAATCTATGTAAGAAATAAACATAGAGCATGTTCCGAGGTAGGAATTGAAACTAAAGATAATAAAATAGATTCATCAATTGAAGAAAAGAAATTAATTGAATTAATCAAATCATTAAATGAAGATCCATCTATTCATGGTATTTTAATGCAGCTGCCACTCCCACCTCACATAAATCAATTCAATGTTATTAACGCAATTAATCCCAAAAAAGATGTGGATGGCTTAACCTATTACAATGCAGGTTTATTATTAAATAAGAGATCTACGTTTATTCCTTGCACTCCCTTAGGTGTAATGGAATTATTAAAGTATTACAATATTGAACTAAAAGGAAAAGATGTAGTTATTGTAAATAGAAGTATTCTTGTAGGAAAACCCATCGCATTACTTTTACTAGATAAAGATGCAACTGTTATGATATGTCATTCTTATACAAAAGACATTAATGAAAAAGTTAGAAATGCAGATATTGTTATTACTGCGGTTGGAAACAGAAAATTATTTACGCTTAGAGAAGAATCGGTTAAAGATGGTGTTGTAGTAATTGATATTGGAATTACTCGAGAAAATGGCAAGATAAAAGGAGATGTTGATTTTGAAAATGTTTCTAAAAAAGCATCCTGGATTACTCCTGTTCCTGGAGGTGTCGGTCCCATGACTATTGCTATGTTATTAAAAAACACTGTAATTGCAGCTTCATCCTCAATTGAAAATTATCACTAATGAATAATGGCAAAAGATAACTTTGCAAAATATGATATTCGTAAAGATATTTTGTCTAAAAGAAATTCTCTTTCTGAATTTGAAATCATAAATAATAGCAAAATTATTAGTACTAGATTTATTGCAACTAAAGAATATCAAAGCTCTAAATCCATAGGAGCATATTATCCAATAGGTTCTGAAGTAAATACCTTTGACATAATAAAGCATTCAATAGATAACAAAAAAGAGGTAGGGTTACCAAGAGTAATTGATTGTACAAAAATTGAGTTTTTCAAAATTATTGAAGATTCATTTGAAAAAATAAAATTTACAAAAGGTAAATATGGAATTTTTGAGAATTCAATGTCAAGTACTAGTATTGATCAAATGGATCTATTAATAATACCAGGAATTGCCTTTGATTTGCAGGGAAATCGAATCGGCTATGGAAAAGGATATTATGACAGACTTTTGTCTTCAAGAAAAGCAAAATACATTATAGGATTAGCATATGAAGCACAAGTAATAAATGAAATCCCTAATAATGACCATGATATTCCTGTTAATATAATAATTACTGAAAAAAGAACTATCCGGATTTGAAATTGTTATTCAAGTCTGTATTTGTTATATATAATTCATCTATAGTTCATCTTCACACCATTTTTCTTTAAACCAATATCTTTGCGATAATATTGGTTATTTTTTCCCCAGCTGATTTTTTTTACAGCCTTATATACATTAGCTATTGCATTATCGAAATCTATACCCATAGCTGTAACTCCTAAAACTCTTCCTCCTGATGTAAGGATTTGGTTACTATCATCATTTTTACTAATAGTTCCAGCATGAAAAATCATTACATCTGGGCCAAAGCTAGAATTCAAACCATTGATAATATTTCCTTTTTCGTAATTTGATGGATATCCTTTTTCCGCCATAACTACACATACTGCAGGATTTTTAAACCAATCAATTTGAGGTAAAGTATCTAAAGTTCCACTGATCGAACAATTAATATAGTTGAATAAATCAGATTTCATTCTCATCATAATTGGTTGACATTCAGGGTCTCCCATTCTTACGTTAAATTCTAAAACATAAGGTTTGTGAGTCTCTTTTTCAATCATTAATCCTGCGTATAAAAACCCTTTAAATCTATTATTATTATTTTTCAATGAAAGAATGGTTTTTTTCATTATTTTACTCATTATATCATCGAATAGATCATCTGATACAATTTGTGAAGGAGAGAAGCTACCCATTCCACCAGTATTTGGACCTTGATCATTATCATAAATTCTTTTATGGTCTTGGCTAGTGGCCATAGGAATAATTGTTTCACCATCAGAAATTCCTATAAATGAGACTTCATCACCAAATATTCTTTCTTCAATAACTATAACATTACCAGAATTTCCAAAAGTCTTATTGACCATTATCAAATCAATAGCATTAAGAGCATCCTCTTTACTATCACAAACAACTACTCCTTTTCCAGCCGCTAATCCGTCTGCTTTAATAACTAATTTTTTATTAGTTTGATACACAAAATCCTTAGCTTTTTCCGAATCAGAAAAAACGGAAAAATTAGATGTTGCTATATCGTTCTGTTTCATAAAATTTTTGGCGAAAGCTTTACTAGATTCTAATTGAGCTGCTTCCTTCGTTGGTCCAAATATTGGTATACTATCTGATAATTCATTAACTATGCCTTTAGTGAGAGGTTCCTCCGGACCAACCACTAATATACAGTTATTTTTGATTGAAAATGATCTTATTTCTGAAAAATCTGTTATTGAGTAAGAAACATTATTTTTAGTCCCTCCATTACCAGGACAATAATATATCTTATCTACAGACTGGCTTTGTGAGAGTTTCCAACCTAATGCATGTTCTCTTCCACCTGAACCTAAAACTAGTATATTATTTTTTTTCAATTACTAAATT
>DASVFI010000122.1:0-7278 GCA_036380115.1 Nitrososphaeraceae archaeon
AGAGGACTTGATAAACTTTGGATTACCAGATATAGTATTATCATAGAAGAATGAAATAATTTTTTTAGATAGATGTACAACTGTAAGGATAAATATCTTTATAATGTTCCATTTTCAGAATAGAAACATCTGATTTGTAAAGATAAAGATAAATATAAAGAAAAAGAAGACAAAGAGAGGGTAATCAAGACATAAAGCATATTTTCTTTAAATTTACATTCAAGAGTTAAATTTACAAAAAGAAAAAAAAAATTATGTATATGTTAAATAAGACACGTTTTGTTATTCTGCTATTTAAAAAAATTAAACAGTTTTGAATTGAGCTGTTTCATGTGGTTTTAATTTTTCCCATATCAGTCCAAATGTTATTCCTAAAATAATCCAGAAGACCGTCATTGTCAACATACTCATTATTCTAAATCCATTTACTAGATCTTGAGGAGCAGTGATCATGTCAGGATTTGGAGGAATAACTATGAAGGCTCCTGTCATTACTATTGTATAAATAATAGAAACAGTCAAGAATTTTATCGATCCCTTAGATTTTAACTTTGTATAAATTACTGAAAGTCCTAATGCAGTAAAACCAGATATTAAAGTAAATGAAATAAACAAAGATTGTCGGTAGTTTATTGTATCAGGATCTCCTACTGTTGGGGGATTTGCAGGATATTTGATTGCTGGAATCATAAAGAGAACTAACCATATTATTCCTGATAATACAAGAGCTTTCTTTATGTTGGAACCAGAAATAATTCTTCTGCCAAAAACAAATACTATTCCTAATAAAGATCCAAATGTCATTCCTAGTGTAGTTCCGGCAGCGACTTCTCCACCTTTTTGCCAAAAGCGATAGTTATTATGTTCCTCAAGATTTACTTTCTCTCCAGCATCGATTGCATTTTGTACTTCTATTCCTATTGCTCTATCTAAATAAGGCTCTACTATTACAAGATTGATAAGGCCAAAAATTGTTCCAGCGATAGCACCTGAAATGAGCGAGACAACAAGAAAAGATAAACTATCCATAATTATCACAAGACTATAGAGTTAATGACATGGAAATCCTGCTGCATGTCTCATATCATGCGAGAATTCATGAATCCAAAGATCATTATATGCTTGTTCTCCTTGAACAAGACTAAATAGGTGACCTTGATCATATCCTACAATAAATAAACCAAATGCTAACATGAATATCAATAATCCTATAGCAGCTTTAGGAATTTTAGTTTCAGAAATTTGTATCTGTTTTCGAAAAGACATTATTATTATTGAATCTTAATGAATCACTAATATATAAATAGTTGTCTAGAATATCCAACAGGGTTGATAGAATACATTTACATACAACCAAGTTGTATATTATCTTAAATTTACTAATGCATACATATGTTAAACTGTTGGAAAAGGTTGTTGATCAATATACACCATCGAGACAACTTTCATTTAATATAGTTCATATATTCAAAGCTTTACAACTTGCAAAAATAAATGGACACATAAGCAGGGACTTACTTCGAAAAGAGCTATCTTTAGGAGATGGATCTGTTAAAACATTAATCAAACATCTTAAGATGACAAATATGATAAAAACTAGCAATGCAGGTACGATTTTATCGGATAAAGGAGAAAAAGTTATCTCACAAATATTGTCTTGTATTCCTAATGAAACTGATATACAAAAGAGTTCCATAACAATAGGGAAATTCAATTATGTTGTATTAGTAAAAAATATGGCAGATGCAATAAAAACTGGAATAGAGCAAAGAGACATAGCTATTAAAGCAGGGGCAATAGGAGCTACTACATTGATATTTAAGAATGGAATCTTTTTAATTCCTACAACAAATTTTAATGCATTAAGTGAAGAGCCACAGATACAAAAAAAATTAATTGAAAGCTTGCATCCTGAAAATAATGATGTAATAATTATAGGAAGCGATCATAAAAGTAAGAAAATCGCAGAAATTGCTACAAAATATGCTGCACTTTTCACCATGATTAATCATATTAAACATTAAATATCTTTATTCTTGCCTTAAAAATAGTAACTTTAAGAAATCCAGCTAATAATTATCTTATGTGTCTATATTGATATGCATTGATTAAGTTAGGATTCCATGATGTAATGGTTGTTATATGCAAAAAAGCCATTGAAGATAAATTTGTTAAAAATACTATAAAGAACAAAATAGCAATAATAACTAAACGTATCATTAATGATGTTAAAATTGTACGTTAATGTTAACAAGTCTCTTATTTTTAAAAATATAAAATTAATTCTTCCTGAAAAATAGGATCTTTAAGTATTGTTGTCAATTATCATTAATTCTCTTATCATATTCTGGTATTCTTCTGCTTTCGAAAATAATTCATAATTAAAATGCTCTGATTCTTCGATCGTTGGCTGGATATCTTTATTGGAACAATAAACAGAATAAAATAAAAGCACTTGTGCAAAGAATGCACCTAAAAGAAAATCCAAATCATTGGTTACTGTTTTCTTTATATTATTAATTGGATTCTGAAATACTTGAATTGTATAAGGTAAAGTTTCTATTGTATCTTCAGTGGCTTTAGTAAATAAATTTCTAAGAATTTCTTCTCTATTCAATATTTATCAATAATATAATCCTGTTAAAAGATTTTGTTTTATCATTTCATAAATTTGATATAGAAATATTCCTTATAGTAAGAATCCTATTAAAGATTAATTATCTGCTATCTTATATTTATTTTTTTATTAATTTATACCCTTTGTAAAGGATAACAAATAATTAATTCAAAGACAACAAAAAGATAGTTTATTATAAAAATGATTGGAAAGTGGGATGAAGATGAAAAAGTCAAAGATGAAAAAAACTGGAAAACTCCAGAAGGTTATGAGAATGCATTGAACTATATCATAAAAAAATATCTTAAAATTAAAGGAGATAAAAAAATAAATCCAGCAAAACAAACTTTGGAAGATCTTTTGGATCTATTCACATATACGCTATTATTTGATAAGGAATTCCATCAGTTCGCATTAGATCATTATAGGGTTGTAATTGATTTTGATGAGAAAAATAACTTATTAGATATTATAAAATTGAAGAATTAAATTTTTTACAGTTGATAAATGTTAATATCATAGGTTAATCTTGATTAATTTCATTGTATCATATACAAATCGTTATACACCTCTGCTAGAACAAGACATTATTCATTATTTTTATCATAATGAAAAAAATGATAAAAATAGATACTTTAGAATTGATCTAACTATAACTTAAATTAATAGATATGAAATAAAATAATTATTATATATTACAATTTTTTATTCTAATACTTGAATAATGAAAATTCTTGGTTCATATTTAGAGGAAATGAAGAGAGAAGTGGAATTTTTTCAGATACATTAACACGAGAATTATCACTATTTTGGGTAATGGAATTAGAACCCATGATATCTTCAGCTATTTGTCATAATAATATTGTCTATAATTCGACTATCACTGGTAGAATTTTTGCTATTGATGTCTACAAGAAAAAGATCAATTGGCAAAAATATATTGGATCTCCTTTAGTGTCATCATTATTACTTTATGATAATTTATTGATATCATGTACTTTTAATTCTTGGATTCTTAAGGAAGATTCTAAACCTCTTGAAAATAATTTAATTTATGCTTTAGATATCAATAAAGAAGGTAAAAAGAAATGGAGTGTACAAATACCAGGTGATATTTTTTCATCACCATGTATTTGTGCTGGGAAGATAATAGTAGTCGGATCACTTGACTCTACAATCTATGCAATAGACTTGAGAGGAAATATAATATGGACCTTTAGCACAGGTGATTCTATTTGGTCTTCACCGGCTACAAATAATAAGGAAATATTTATTGGTTCAGATGATTTTTATCTCTATAGTTTTGATTTAGATGGTAACTTAAATTGGAAGACTAGATTAGAAGGTAAGATTAGAGCTACTCCTAGTTTGATGAAAGCAACTAATTCATTGTTTGTAGGTACGCATAAGGGCATAATGTATTGTTTAGATCAGTCGAGTGGTTCTATCAACTGGAAACATGAAATTGCTAACCCTATTCTTTCTTCAGTGGCCATATCAAAAGACCATATTTTCTTTGGGTGTTCTGATAAAAGGGTCTATTCATTAAACTCTACTGATGGTTTAATAAACTGGGAATATGAAACTGAAGGCAAGATTTGGTCTTCCCCCGTTATAACACAGAATGAAGGAATATTATATGTAGGTTCTTTAGATTCTCATATCTATGGCTTGGAAATTGAAACTGGTAAATTAAACTGGAAATTTCCTACAATGAATGCAATAGAGTCATCTCCTTGTATTGTCAATGGTATGTTATTTATTAGCTCAAAAGATGGCTTATTGTATTGTTTTAGTAGTCAAGAAAGACGTATGTGTTAAAAAACCATTTATATTCTTATATAAGATTTAACTAATAACTAGACAAAAATAGTAGAAAGTATTTGCCTCGATTGTAAAATCTATGGTTATTAACCAAGTTAAGTATAAAATAGTAAAACAATTATTATTATTACAATGAGATCGGTAATCAAACCAACTATTGTTGCAATGTTGTTTGTTGTTTCTTTTATGAGTTTACTTCCAATTTATGGGCAAGAAACAACAAATAATATCAACAATCAAATACAATCTACTGCAGAAGAAATAAAGAATATGGCAGACGAAGTTGCAAATAACTCGACAGGTAAAATCAACCAAACAGAAGCCAAAAATATCCTAATGCAGCTTGGAGAGGCAGCGAAAAGGACAGCACTTGGTGGAGCAGATATATTGTCAAATATTAGTGGAGAAATTAAAGAAGGATTACAAAATTAATTACAAATAGATAATGGGCAAAGGGTTATCCCAAGCCTAATAATTTTGCCAAAATCTGAACATCTATCTCTATCAAATACCATTTATAAGTAAATTGTATGACTTTTAAACAAACTTAAAGACTTCTATGTTAGTAGTCTTATATATAATAATATAGATAGCCAGTCGTTTCAATAAAAATAAGAATTTAACAATGACATAAATATTTCAAATACTCGTATAAAATGTAAAAAAGTTATGATGGTTTAATTAAAGGAAGATTTAACAATACTAATGTTAAAGAATATAACTAGAATTGATATGCACTTAAGTAATTCATTGAATGAGATACATTTTTACACTATTAAATATAATTAGAAATATTATAACAAGAAATGATGATATATTATTATGATTCAACAATTTTCAATTTAGTAACTAAGTTTTAATAAAAATTAATTTTATTATTAGTCAAACAAACCATAGGATAGTGGTTTGAATAATAATATTACTTTATTTAAATACTTGTTTGTAATATTGATTTAGAGATAATTTACAATAAAGGTTTTGATATTTGGTGACTGATTATTAGAAATTACAGGATTTAATTATAAGTATTACAATAGCCTAATTTTTAGAAAAGTAATTCCTGTATATTATATTTGTTGTTGTATTACCTGTTATATTGTAAAAAGAATAATGGACAATTAATATATCAAATTCTTTCTTTTAACCTAAAATATCTCTTATTCGTTTAAAAATATCAATCCACATCGGCCAAGTTAATTTTCCTGTATTGGTATTTTGTTTACTAGGATGATATGATGATATTAATATATTGTTACTGTTATTTATGTGATAAATTAATCCATGTTTAAATTTTATACTTTTTATTTTTTGAATTTTACAAAACTCATCAAAAGCTAATTTTCCTAAAGTTAGAAATACTTTACTATTTTTATTTAATAATTTTAATTCTTTACTTAAATATTCATTACAATTACTAATTTCTACTAATAAGGGTTTATTTTTTGGTGGAGCACATTTTACTACAGAGGTCACATAAACATTATTTAATACTAGTCCATCATTTATATCATTACTAAAAGGTTGATTACAAAAATTATGTTCATATAAAGCCTTCATAAGC
Organism: Nitrososphaeraceae archaeon; assembly: GCA_036380115.1. Classification (GTDB taxonomy): domain Archaea; phylum Thermoproteota; class Nitrososphaeria; order Nitrososphaerales; family Nitrososphaeraceae; genus TH1177. The sequence continues at coordinate 6,003 of DASVFI010000122.1, forward strand.
CAATCTCCAGAACTATCTCCAGTAAACATTCTTCCTGTTCTATTTCCTCCATGTGCGGCAGGAGCTAAACCGATTATAATTAATTCAGCATTTAGATCTCCAAAACCACACAAAGGTTTGGACCAGTAATCCATATTGCTGTATCTTTTAACTTTTTTACTACCAACATTTTTGATATATTCTGCTAATCTTATACATTTATTACATTTTACAATACTTTGATTTACAGGAATTAAGTCTAAATTAGAACCATGAAACAACATAAATACATTATATTTGTTAAAATTTAATGTTTCGGTATTTCAAATTTAAATCTGTGAATAAACTTTATACTATTCTCTTCTTTTCAATCCTATACGGATAAGGAATTTTTTATCATGTACCAATTAAGATTCTTGATTGAAAGCTGTTATAAAGCAATTCTGTTAGACGATTATTACAAATTATAATTATCTCAAATTTCAAGAATAGGTCTAAATAAAAAAGAATATAGATTAAACTAGTATAATAATATATGAAAAATTGTATAGTGTTTCGTTTTTAATATATCATGACCTAAACTATTAATGACGTATTTAGAGAGAATTGAGAATCAAATGGGATGATGGAAAAAATTAAATAAATATTCTTGAGCAAATAGTATTGTTTTTCTTTAACAACAAATAATATGTTATCTACTAATTTATCTCAATTCAGAGTTAATAATTTTTTATGGCGTTTCTTAATTTACCTTATTGATTGGTTTTTGAATAAAGTGATTTCTACATTCTTCATTGAAGGTTGCAATTGCATAAAAAGATATTTTTACTTAAAATTCTTTTCTATTATTTTAAAATATAATTCGAATCCATTAATTTTTGGCATCTTTACATCAATAATTATTAAATCATAAAAATTGCTTAAGATTTTAAAGCCATAGTAGAGTCATTAAAACAATCTATTTGGAATCCCATATCATTTAAAATATTCTTTATTGTAAAAGTAATATCTGATTCATCATCCACTAATAAAATTTTTTTAGTCGTTGTTATTGGACATCACTTTTCATTGATTACTATCTCGCTAGTTTTAACTATAGGGAGCGTAAAATAAAAAGTAGATCCTATTCCATTAGAATTATTTTCTGCCTTTGTCATACCACCATGAGCTTCTATAATCTTCTTTACTATAAAGAGACCAAGACCAGTACCTTGATCTGATTTGGTAGCAAATTTTGTAAATAGTCTTGGTAAAATCTCGTTATCGATGCCTATACCACTATCTTTTATCATCACAA
>DASVFI010000123.1:0-3608 GCA_036380115.1 Nitrososphaeraceae archaeon
TAATCTTTCTTTGGATTGAATTCTCTAGAAAATAACTTTTCATATTAAAGAAAATGAAGGAGTAACTTAAGCATTCTGAATTGAAAAATTTAAAAGAAATTATTTTTGACGTAATTGATTAGATAAGTCAAATATATTTAAATTGGTAAAAAATAGTAATAGAAGTAGGTAACAAATGGTAAAAAAAATAAGTAGCAGAAAGCACAATACAATTAATTAACTCATTCATATGGTGCAGCAGTAGTTAATAGCAATTTGGTATTATTTCTTTAATAATCCTCGGCCAACAATTGTTCCGACCAAAGTAAAAGACCCAATGATTGCAGCAACAAATACAGTATCGGCTACCGATGCTAAGGGTTCTCCTACGACGCCCATAAATATTGAATATATAATAATTATAAATCCAATCAATGCGAATAGCCCTAAAACTATGGATTTAACCTCTTCATTTTTATAATCATTAGATTTGTTAGACATGTTTTCAACCATTGCAAATACATCAATCTATTAATATAAAAACAATTTGAGAAAATTATTCCTAAAATAAAGTATTTAGTAAAAGCCATAGCCTATTGTTGGAATCAATCGAAATAGATATGGCTATGGCAGGAGCAGGTTTGACGTTTGGTTGTCGCTAGCAGTTATTTCTAGCAACATTGTATTCTTAATAAATTATTTAATAGTTTGAGATAATTTATTGGTAATAGAAAAAAACCATAGCGTGGTGATAGAGGATGAAAAAAGCTTAAAATCACATCTTGGCTTTTTATTCCAATTTAATCTATATTATTATGTATATTATCTAATTGGTTGGTTGTAGTTAATATTATTTTTTTATGTTATAATCTACCACGAATTTTTCTTGCGACTTCAAAGCCTGAATCGTCAATAAGATGGATATGGGTATTTACTATAATAATATCATAGTCGTTATCGTTGTTGTCGTCTGTATTAGGAAATATATATTCTATACATTTGTTGCCATTTTCTATATATTAACATCTGAAAGTGAAAAGCCATAATGTTTTGTATAATAGAATAAAGAATCTGAATATATAGTTCTGGTTTGGCTATAAGGATTCTTTTAGTTTTTTTCTTCTTCTTTTGGTTTTCTGTGGATTGGTTTAAATCAATTTTTATTTTATGCATCTTCTTAAGGTGGCCTTTGATATTTGATAATACGGGATTGTTAATGATAGTCCAGGATGAGGACATATCACAATAATATTTTAATTATTTTGTATCCATTCATTTGTAGCATCATGCTACCATTTTTCTAATACTTCACATTCCATAAAGTGTTTATTCTGTGATAAAAAGCATGTTGCATCCGCATAGGCTAGTATTGTATCTTTCTTTTATTCAGATATTATTACTCTCATCATAGCTGTTATATAGCAACATTATATATTCTTTTAAAGGAATATTTGTTAAACGAGAAGTATATGACGTGGACATTAAGGACAAAAGTATATATAAATACTAGAGAAATTGATGTTATCTCCTTAATTCATTTTAATAGGTATTATCATTAAGACACTTCAAATCTAACAATTATTATTAAAATCAAGTCCTTAGAGAGTTTTCCCAAAAATGTTAAGTTCACTTATATCTTTAATCTCTTCAGTGTTTTTAATCATTGTCTTGAGAATTTCCAAGGAAACCTCTTTGGATTCTCCTTTTACTGTTCCAACAATAACAAAATGAAAGTCTTTCTTGTAGGAATAAGAAGATACTGTCATTGTTTTTAAACCGATAATTCTTGAGATTCTTAATTTATAAACATAGTGGAACAAACTTACTTTTTTTCTAACATTTTTTGGTATTCCATGTGGTATGTTCTCCTGCTACTAACTTGTATATAGCTTTTATTATTAAAAAACTATTTCATGATTTTGTATGATTCAGAATGTATAGGAATTTAAAATATGAGACAGTAATACCGATAGGAGGTTCTAAACTAGTAGTATAATGTTATAAAAATAAGGAACATAATATTTAAGATTTACTTTCGAATAGTGTTTGTAAGATTATTGAATTGAGAGAATATCATTACTTTTATGTCATTAGTAATAAATCATTTTTTATATATATAGCATAAGTAATAAGTCATTTTCTTTATATCATTTATCTTATCCGAAAAATCATTCCTCTTTTTATCTTCCTATCATTCAACAACGTTAAAGTCATTAACATCAAATTCAATTTTTTTAGTCTTTGTTGAGCCAAATCATTCAAGCTATTTATTTTATAATATTTTTATATTTTTTGATTATTTTTTATATAAATATTTAAATGATTTTGAAGAATAATACAATTGAGAATTATGTATGTGGTAATTCAAATAATAAAAATAATAATAAGCAGAACTAAATTCTACTTATTGTTATTCTTATTTTAATTCACTACTATCTCACTTTTGAATAAGTTCTGATATTTTTAAAAGAATTTTATATTCTTTTATTATTATTAATGAATGGATTTCGATTGTAAAGAAAAATGTGATAATTGCAGAAAAGATCATCCACCAATTTCTGTTCTAGTAAAAAAGAGATAGAGGCGATGGAATTAGACCTATAGAATTTTGGTGTTTAAAGTGTTTAGATACAGAAATAAGTAGACAACAAATCCTAGATAGATAATCAATATAATAAAAATTATTATATCATAATCAGTTAAGTTAAAACATGTTTGGTCAGTATTTTTAGCGTAAAAATCTAGAGCTCCTGGAATATCTCATCATATGATACGGATTGGTCAATGTATTTAGTACTATGCTCTTTTAATTTAACATATGTTTCGTGTGAAATTCTGATTGTCTTGCTGCGGTTGTTGTTAATAGTATCACTGACATCATAATTTAGTCTTGATCTATTGTATTTGTTATACGTTTTAAATTAACAAATTTGACCCAAAAAGATGATTTGTAACAATATATTATTTGATTCAATGCACGAAGTGTTTAATTACTATTTCGACTTTTATGTTGTTGAATAGATTAAATAATTAGTAAATTATAGTCATATCCTGACCTAAATGTTAGTGGAGACTTGATTGTAAGGATAATTCAGCCTATGGCATACTTCATGAAAAGTATAATAAATATTTAAAATTGTTACGTATTATAGACATAAAACTTTTATTTCTTGTATTTTTCTAAGATCCATCGAACTTTTTCGCGTTCCTCTTCATTTGGTTTTATTAATTGTTCTAAAGACCAATATTTTCCACCATGATATATCAAAGACTGTTTTTCTGGGTTATGTATAGCATCCACTACTTCACCAATAAACATTATATGATCTCCACAAGTAACTTCTTGAAATAGATTGCATTCAACGTTAAGAGAAGCTCCTTTTACCATTAATGTTTTGATTTTATTAGCTTGGTAAAATTGAAATCCTATTTCTTTTAATGCGTTGATCTTATTATAATTGCTACCACTATATCCACCTGCTACACTAGATAATACGGATTGATCGCTTGAACATAAATTAACTCCGAATTCCTTTGATGTTCTAATGTTTTCAACAGTAGTCTTTGTAGGGCCTATAGAAACAGCTACCAACCCAGGATCATATGAAAGATGATGTGTCCATTCACAA
>DASVFI010000124.1:0-7084 GCA_036380115.1 Nitrososphaeraceae archaeon
TGCTGAAAAATTGTATAGATTGACAGAAGACATCTTGGATGTATCAAGGATAGAAAGCGGTACTTTAAAACTTGAAAAAATCAAGTTTGATTTAAGAGAAATAATAGTAAGTTTAATTGAAGATCTAACGACAAAGAAGAAAAAAGAAGATGTCATCAATTCAGATAAAAGGCATAAAACAGATAAAAATGCAAATATTCAGCTGGTCTATCCAGAATTACCTGTGCAACCAATATTTATTTATGCAGATAAAAACAGAATACAGCAAGTAATTTCTAATTTGTTAAGTAATGCCCTTAAATTCACTGAAAATGGAATAATTACAATTACTATGGAAAGATTCAAAGATAACAATAATGGCAATAACAATAGTAATGATGATTATGACGATGATGATAACGAAAAACAAGAATTTGTATGCATTAAAATAAAAGATACGGGAAAAGGAATAGATCCTGAAGTATTGCCCCGACTATTTGAGAAATTTGCAACAAAATCCGATAGGGGAACAGGACTTGGCTTGTATATTTCAAAAAATATTGTGGAAGCTCATGGAGGAAAGATATGGGGAATGAATAATAAAAATAATAATAATATGTATGTAGAGAATGGTGCAGAATTTGGTTTTACTTTACCATTATTTAATATAAATATTTGACTTATCTCTATTTTTAATAACTGTCTTGGCCTAATTAGTAAAATGAACTAAGATATTTACTATTACAATAAAATTTTTATATAGTAATAACTGATCCATTGGAATTTTATAAACTTAAGACTTGAATATTCTACTCATTTTTGATAGCTAAATTCAGCGAATTAAAAAACAAGGTAGAAGTTTATATAGATATAAATTCTATGAATTATTTATATAGTATATTACCCTAAAAATTTTAATGGATTCAAAAATTCATGCAGTAATAATCTCATCAATTCTTGCATTTGCTTTAATTGCAGGAATACCAGCAGCATTTGTTAATGTGCTAGCACAAGGCGAAGGCGGCAACGGCGGCGGCGGCGAAGGTGGAATGACCGGAGGCGAAGGTGGAATGACCGGAGGCGGCAACATGACCGGCGGAATGGGCGGCGGCGAAGGCGGCGGCGAAGGCGGCGGCGAAGGCGGCGGCGAAGGCGGCGGAAACGGCGGCGGCGACGACGAATAAAATAATAACAAGCAAAATAAAAATATAGAATTTAATAATTCTACAATCATTTTTTTTATTATTTTAAAATTGATAAAGATCTTTAACTATTAATTTTAATAAAATCTATTTTAATAGCAAAAAATTGTATAGGTTATTTATTTCAAGGATTTTATTAATAAAATTAGTTGCAATTTTTGATTTTTTAGAACTAAATTGTGTATTGTTAAACTATACAAAAATAAGAGAATGTAGATTTTTTTGATAATGAAAATTATAATTACTATTATTTAATTGGATCTATCAAAGAAGAATTACGTTAAATTAATTATCATATAACTTTTTTTAATCTCTTAAATATGTAATTGCAGTTAATTTGATTAAATGAGATTGTTAAAACACTATAACATATACTATAAGATGCAAGAATTACAAAATTGCGTAGAGATATAATGTATTTGAAGAGACATTCTTTTGTTTATAAAACGTAGTAATAATTAAATATTTTTTTATACTTTAGAAAGATTGAAATGGATTAAAGTTTTAGCACAATAAGGTTAACAAAAATAAAAGTCTCAACCACAGTAGAAGACATGGATCTAATCCCTATGTCTGGAAATAGAATACCTCCAAGCATAGATATTGAAATTTCTGTAGAGTGATAAAAAGGTTGATTAGGATTACAAAACAATAAAAGAATTGAATAAAATAGCATTTATTTTTAGTGTATTATTATATTTAAAAAATTTTGATATTACTGATAAAGTTAGTTTTAAGGAAAATGTATTGTACATATTATTCACTAATAATTTAATACAATAAATGATGAAACAAGCGCGAGGAATTATCCCTAATTCAAAACAGTACAAATTCCAATAAAAAGACTAATCCATAATTTTTTTATCACTTCCATTTATATTATAATAATTAATGTTTTATTTTAAGAATTGAATAAGGATAATTGCATAAGTAATGAGAATATTTTTGCTGATTTAAATTTCTCTATTGACATGTTTGATATATCTAAAACTATTAGTTCCATAACAAGAATTATTTTTCAAGCCATAACCTGTAGTATACCATATCAAAATTGTTTATTTAAGAATAATACTAATGATTTAAATAAGAAAATAATCTTAAAATCTCAAATAGATAATTCTAATTCGTTTTGTAAAACTAAATACAATTTGTTTAACAAAATTCAGAAAGCCGTTTACGCTATTTTTGATTTTAAAGCTAATACTACAAAGAGAAGAGAAAACTATCTCATGAAGAAGATTGTAATTACAGAATTAAATTAAATTGATATGTCAGAAGTAGCTTCACTTTTTATTTCAATTGTAGTATTATTTTTTCCTGACCTTTTTAATAAAAAATATATTTTTAATTACTTTTGGGAGATCCTATCAAGATCATATAAATATGATGCTGATCCCATTAAAGAATTTTTTATGGATATAGATTCCAACAAATTTGATAAAATATCCAAAAAAGAGATACTAACTGATTATTTTGGATATGGATTTTCTGTTATTGGTCTCTTTGTAACAATAATAATTACTTCATTTTCAATTATAAGTATAATATTATCAAACGTGGGTAATTTTTCTATTATTACTGTCAACTTAATGATATTTATTTTTTTGATAATATTGGTATTTAAGATCGAACAACTTATTTCTCAAAGTAAAATCGATAATGAAAAATTACATGTCTATAATTCAAAATTACTGCTTAAACTAAAACTAATAATTATAGTAATTAATTTATGTATTACACTTTTTAGTTTCTTGTTAGGTAATAAATGATATATTAAAAATTGAATATATCCGTAAATAAAAAAATTGGTATTATTTTTATAATACATTTACAGATGTATTATCTTATATCTTCTTTAGAATTGTTGGAATATGTTGTGTAAGTTGTAAACCAATAGTGGAAAAATAACTAAAGGCTGAAAAATTGATAAAAAAATTTAGTTTAGATTATTTGACATATAGTATATCAGTGGAATTTGATCTTTTATTAATAACAAAAGAAAAAATTAAAGAAAAGTTGGAACCATCTGGCTATAAATTTATTAGAAAATCAGACCTATAACATCATAAACAAAAATTAAAAAAAGTAAAAGATTACTTTTGTTAACCAAGTAAAATGTAATGTAATATCTATCTGTCAGTCTTAATTCTATATCAATAACAAATTAAAAAGCAAAGTCCTAAATCATTGAGTTACATATAATAATTATGTCCAATACAAAATCTATGCTTAGTTCAAATGATACAATCGTAAGCAAGAGGGGCTCTGGAGTTTTATTTATTTTAGGAGTTTTAATACTAATTATTGGATTTGGAACAACATTCTATGTAATGAATAATAATTTGTTGGTAATTTTGATTTCAGTAATTGGAGTAATACTGATTATTTTTTCTTTTATTTATATAATAAAGCAATTTGAAAGATCTATTATTTTGCGGCTTGGAAAATATCATAAACAAATAGGCCCAGGAATTAACTATAGAATTCCATTCATCGATAATGTCTTGGTTATTGATATAAGAGAAAGAGTAAGGGAATTTAAAGCAGAAAGAATGTTAACAAAAGATAATGTTCCTGTTACAATTGATGCAATTTTAAGATATAAAATAATTGAAGATAGAACAAATGATGCTATTTTAAATGTAGAAAATTTTAATGAAATGATTCAACAAGTTTCACAAACAACATTAAGGAATAATATTGGATCTTCTGTATTTCAAGATATTTTATCTAAAAGAGAAGAAATTAACCAACACATTAGATCAATTATATCGAATGAAGCAAGTCATTGGGGTATAGAAGTTGCAGGCGTTGAAATACGCCAAGTAATTATACCCAAGGAATTAGAAGCAGCAATGTCAAAACAAGCTCAAGCAGAACGAGAAAAAAATGCTAGAATTACATACAGTGAATCAGAGGTTCTTGTAGCAAACAAATTTAATGAAGCATCAAAAGTATATACAAATAATCCTACTGCATATGCATTACGACAATCAAATATGTTGTTTGAATCTATAAAAGTTCAAGGCAATACAATAGTAATGGTTCCTTCTGAAACTTTGAATTCCATGGGTTTTGGCAATTTAGCAATGACTGTTGCATATTTGGAAAATACTAAAAAGGCTGCAACTGCCATGGAAAAAAACGATGATAAAAGTTGATAGAATTTGTAAACAAATTACAAGTAAAGGAATTGATACAATAGTTAATATATTAAATAATATTGAGATAAAATGGCAGATGAAATAAATTATTATTCCTTTTCATATTCTAACTACTTATTCATAGGTTATATTTTTTAGAAAAAATGTGTTTCTATTTAAGAATTGTGTTTTTTAAATGAATTCTCAACAATTTCTACTTTGTTATTTAATATTTTAATAGATAGAATTCTCAAATACTTCTCTCAATAATATTTAATATACACATTAATACCATTTACTCTAATATTAGTTGTAATTATTTCTCTTTTCTGTAATAGGTAGCCGTTTATTTGGCAATTCCTTTTTTTTGAATATTCAATCATTCACTATGTTTTCCAAAGTTGAAACAGGTATTCCTAGAAAGGTATCTTCTACTCTTACTTTCCAACGGCTGTCTTAAATTTTGTGAAGTTTGATTTAATGGTGAGAAAGTAATTGTTTTAAAAAGGTCATGATCTGTTGCCACCAAAATATTCATACAAATCTTTTATATAATAATTAATATCTAAAGAAGTAATTATAAATATTCTCATCTATTTCTAAAGTAATTTTCATTTAATAGTGATTCTATAAGAAATAGTTTTTCTAAAGTGATTATATTAATAGGGACTAAATATCACGTATTATTAAAAAACAATCAGGCTATTGTTAATAACTTAATCATTTCGATATCTTAATATCTCTTCAAACCATGTTTCGTTTTTGGCTATTCTTTTTAGAACATTTTCTCTCCATTTTGATTCATCCATACTAAATATCTTTTTAACAAATAAATCATAATCCTTGTCAGTCCAGTCATTCTCTTGCCTGGTGAAATTGATTTCAATATTGCGCTTTCCAGGAATTTTCAATACCCGTAGAAGAGAATCTTTCTCTTTTGAATAATTATCTAATAGTCTTTTTATTACATCGTCAAATGTTTCTTTTACCTTTCCAATAGATTCAAGTTTTTTATGTGTTTCATCACTAATCTTTATTGATTTAAAAACTATAGGATATTTCAAATCAAGTGTATAATACATGAAGATATAATTATTCGTTTTCCTAGTGTTACTTTTGAATACATTATTTTTTGATGAATTTCTATAATCTTATGTCAGTTTAATAGTTGTTGCTTATAGTTGTCTTGATGAAATAATTTACCACCATAAATAATCAAATGGACTATGATAATTGCAAGAAGTATATTTTCTGAATTCAATTTTATATAAATATATAATGAGGCAATATATACAAAGAGCTTGAATTTCCAAAGAGAAGATAATAAATTTCCGATCTAAAGTTACGGCAATCGATTTTTGATATAATTATTTTTTTTCAAGAATATTAATATAATTCTATTATAATTAGATAATTTAGATAATAAAAATTATATTACATAATATAATATGAAAACATAAAGGTTCAAAAATCTGTAGATGTTATAATAACAGTATGAGCAGTATGAATTACAATAAATTAAATTCAGAAGAAGAAAGAGTCATTGTAGATAAAGCAACGGAGCCTCCTTTCATTGGTGAGTATGACAATTTTTACAAAGATGGAACATATATCTGTAGAAGATGTAATATGCCTCTCTTTTCATCAAAAAGCAAGTTTAATTCCGGATGTGGATGGCCAAGCTTTGATGAGTATTATCCAAATGCAATAAGACATGTTCCAGACCCTGATGGAATAAGAACAGAAATAGAATGTGCAAATTGTAATGCACATTTAGGACACGAATTTCTTGGAGAAGGTTTGACAGATAAAAATAGAAGAGAATGTGTCAATTCATTATCTATACGTTTTATCCCAAATGACAAGGAGTTGCCAAAGAAAATAAATGAATAATAATAATAATAATAATAATAATGAAACGGAAATAGCAACTCTTGCCAACGGATGTTTCTGGTGTTCAGAAGCAATCTTCAAAAAAATTAAAGGTGTCAAATCTATTCTACCTGGCTACGCGGGAGGATCACTAAAAAATCCTTCTTATGATCAAGTATGTACAGGTATGACAGGTCATGCAGAATCAATCCAGATAAAATTTGATCCAAAATCTATATCTTTTGAGAAAATCCTAGACATTTTTTGGCATACACATGATCCTACAACTCTCAATAGACAAGGTAATGATATTGGCACTCAGTACCGTTCCGCAATCTTTTATCATGATGAAAAACAAAAAGAGATAGCAGAGAAATCAAAAAAAGATCTTGCAAAAGAAAATGTTTACAAGAAGCCAATTGTTACAGAAATTACTCCATTTAAGAATTTTTATGTTGCAGAAGATTATCACAAAGATTACTATGAAAATCATAAAAATGATCCATATTGCAATTTTGTTATTGATCCCAAATTATACAAACTCCTTCAAAAATATGGAAACGAAGTAAAAGAAGAATACAAATAGGTATCTTATGAAGAAATTAGAAGTTCTATAAATAAAGATCAACTGTAGGAATTTCCACTATCCTATTTTAGAAATCAAAAATTATATTCTCTAGATAAAGTTTGTATGTATAACAAAGTTTCATAGTCCATTATAGTTCTATCTTTTAAAGTAATTTTTCTTCTCTTTAACTAATCAATTATATTAACCACATTTTCTAAAATATTTATTTTATAAATGTACAATGAATTAAAAGTAGAAGGATTTAAAATAAGGTATGATGAATATGGAAAAGATAAACAAAAACATATTCTATTTATTCA
>DASVFI010000125.1:0-2736 GCA_036380115.1 Nitrososphaeraceae archaeon
TCCATTATTGGCAGGCCCTGGAGCCATTACTGCTGTAATAATATTATATCAAACTTCTGGATTTTTAATTACAGTTCTTTCAATTATAATTGTACTAGCAATTACATATGTTATTTTACGTTTGGTTAATCCAATTTACAATGTTCTTGGTAATAGAGGATCTATGATAGTATCGAGAGTATTTGCTGTTATAATAGCTGCAATTGCTGTAGAATACATAGTTGAAGGAATAAAAAACCTTTTTGTAGTTTGAATCCTATATCTTTACTCCTACTACTTCTTATTTAAATAAAAAAAATAAAAATACTATACTTCAAAGATCTTTCAGTTGGTTCAATATTAACATGCTTTGTTAAATAATTGTAGATGTTAGAGTCAAGATTTTATAGAGCAGTATGCTAATGTAATCTTTAAACGAATTTGATTCATAAAATTAAGATTTTGCTAATGTAGTAGTAAAGGTAACAGAATCATATTGTGAGGATTGATCAGTATTGGAATTATTATTGGAATTCTCAATTCTTGTTGGTAAATCAGTATTGAGAATATTATTGGCACTCTCGCTTTGTAATATACTATCTATAACAATAGTCAATCTTCCAGTATATTCTGGAAATTCAACAGTCTGAGTTCCTCTTCCTTCAGTTGCAACTTGTGATTTTTTTGTCCATAACTCGTTCCCATTTCCGTCATAAATAGTGATATCATAACTTTTTATTGGAACAACCCTTTCTAAAATAGAAGGTACAGAAAGACCTCCTGAAGTTAAAAAGTCCCCCGTGTTATTTGATTCTAAAGTAGGAACTGAAGGGGCAGTATGTGTCGGTACCGTAGAATTTAAAAATACAATTTCAAGAGGAAAGTTATGTACATCATGAGTATAAGCAGATTTTAATTGGATTAAATAATTACCTTTGTCTGATTCTTTTTCTAAAAGAACCGAACTTAATTGCCAATTTTCTATAGCTGCAGGTTGTGAGAAAATTTCTTTTCCAATAAATACAGGAGCTAAATTGCATATCAATAAGAACATAACTATAGTATTTATCCTCATATTAGTTAATGTTCAACATTTCATATAAATATGTAATACATTCTGAAAGATTGAATTCAATAAAGATATTAAAAAAATTAAAATTTTATTTTTAATAAAATTTATTTTTATATAGCATTCATAAAATATTGAGAAAAAGGTATTAATTCTTGTTAAAAATAGGTAATTCTTCTTATTACTTTAGAAATCAATTAACTATTACAATAAAGCCTGTAATATGTATAAAAATTAGATAATTTATTTATGTATATATATAGTATAAAATACTTCTATAGTATATGTTCAAATCCCTTGATAATGAGTTGAAACAATTACTCTTTGGTATTATAATATTAACTTCCATTTCAATAACCTTTTTGAGTACATATATTAATGTTACAGCTCAAGAAGGGAATGTTATAAAGTTATCTGCTATATCAGAAAATTTCAAAGCTCTATTTATTAACAATCAAACTCTAACTAATGGAACCGAAACAGTAATAGATTCTCTTAAGAAGGAATTTTCTATTAAAGCATTAGAAAATCTTCCAAGAGGAAGTACACTTATAGCTAATCTAGGAAACATTGATGTGCAAATTTACCAATTAGAACAAATTGGAAAATTAATGCAAAATACATTGATGGCTAATCAGACCTCCTGAAATCTTTTGTTGGAAAAAAACTAAATATGTTAGTAAAAAATTAACTTTATTATTATTATTATTATTATTAAATCCTCATCTTATATCACCTATTTTTAAATTTTGTTCTATTCTTTAGAATTTAGTTTAGGTTGTATTGTAATTGAAAAATCTTTATTTTAAAAATTAATGATAAGCATTAATTCTTTTGCAATACTTATGGTATTATATAGTATTTTCCAATTAACGTTATAGGCTGATGTATCAAAGAAGTATTACTGGTCTGACTACAGTTATGTAATGATTATTATGATAGAAATGATTATTATATTGTATATGCAAAGATTTAAAAAAAAACCTGATTCACAATAAACTCAAATAAATTATCCCTGAATCAGCAAAATGACAATTTCGATTGAATCTCATATTTTATAGGTAATATCTTCTCTGAAAATGCAGATTAGTTTTAACAATAAAATAATTGTAACACTACAATACAAGTAAACTAAAAAAGTAACTATGCTTCAATAACATCATGAGTGCAGTTAGCGAAATAATGTCAAAGAAAAATGTTGTTAGTATACAATCAAATTCTGAAGCAACTGCATTAGATATATCTAAATTAATGGCAAAAAATACAATAGGTTCTGTTCTTATAATGGATTCTAAAAACTTTCCAATCGGAATAATAACTGAACGAGATATTATAAAAAAGGTTTGCAATAAAAATATTTTGCCTAATGAAATTAATTATAGAAAAATTATGTCATCTCCAGTAATTACAGTAAAGTCATATGATTCAATTGAAACAGCAGCACAGATAATGACTGATAACAAAATCAAACGGCTTCCAGTTTTGGAAGACAATCAAGAAATAGTGAGCATTCTTGGGTTAACAGATATCACTAAACATTTATCTAAAATTTTGGTTAATGAGTATAAAAGGTTTGGATTTTTGAAGTCTGTCATTGAACATGATTAGTGTTCTAGTATATGTGAAGTCATTTTTTTACGATGTTAAAAGATACGTTTTTTTATTTCATAAAAATTAATTTGTCATCC
>DASVFI010000126.1:0-7233 GCA_036380115.1 Nitrososphaeraceae archaeon
TATAATCTAAATTTAAAATTTTAATGAGAGGACGATACAGAGATTAAATGATGAAGAAATAGAAACTTTTCGGATTGATAGTTCTATAAAATATATTTTCATAGCAACTGTAGTTACTAATCATAACAATAATACCATGGACTTCCTCTATTAGGAACTCATGATATTAAAAATTCTTATACTATTGAAAATGTAATCCTATGTTGAATTCAAATAAAATGGGTAGATAAAAATTTCGCAAAGTAAAAGCATATCAATCACCAATAATTCTAGAAATATGCCAGTGCTCACATTCTTTGAATCTACCAATAGTTTTTTCTCTATTAATCGGAGAATACTTATTTTAAAGATTCTATAAACAATGCAAATTTAAAATTCAAACCAATTTGTATTTATATAAAAATATTCTACTACATGATAAATAGTGCTACTATTGATTAAATCTAATATAAAAAAACCACTAAAAGTTATTTTATCAAACTATTTTAATTTTACAATTATATATAATTATCAAATGAAAGATTGCATATGTAATAAAAGCGATAAAGCAAAGGATTTCTTGTTAGATATATTCATTGTATCATCTCATTTAACACTACTAAGATGTGTCAAATGCGGCGGATTAATTGGTGAATGGACAGATAAAATTACTCCAATCAAAAGGTCGTATTCAAAAGAAGAACAAGAAATTTTAAAATAGCCTTTTAAATTCGAAAAAGAAACATGAAAGTATGATAAAATGTTAGTTAATTTAAGTTCTTTCTAACATATAATTAGTTAAACAATTTATACCATAATGACAACATTAGAAAAGAAAATTAGATATGTAGTTGTATTATAAACGTAATAGATAAAATGAATGATAATAATGCCTGTGATGCACATGGTACAGCCTATAAGAAAAATAAAACATTTGAAGAATGTAAAGAAATAGCCTTAGTTAAGTCCAATTTATTATCAACAGAAATTAAAGAACAAGGAGAAATATCGTGGGATAGAGTACTAAAAGTTGCTAATAGTGATGAATTGATTTATAAATTGACTTTGAAATATCTTAGACAAAAAGGGTACGATATTGGTAACAATAAGACTCCAAGAGTTAAATAATTTTATAGTTATAGTTTATACTCTATATAAGATTAAATTTACTCAATTTATAATATCATAATGAAATATGCTAATTTTGTTTGTTAATCATGTATAGGGAAATAATAAGACGATCATCTTATTTCTCAAGGAAGTCCAACTAGTTCTATATTCTCTTTTAAATACTAGAATGGATAGGTTTTCATCATCTTTTGTAATTTATTACATCTTCTTTTATATCTGTATTAGTAAAACGTGGTGGTGGAAGATAATCTAATTAATTTTTAAATCTATTTTCTAGCATTTATATCTTTAAGTGTAGCCGGAATTATTGAAATAAATATTATAATAGAAGAAACGAAAAATATAATGTGTATTGAATTCAAGAATTTATCTTCAACCACTTCCATGTTATTGGCTGTGGTCGTTGTAGCATTAGGACTATCTTTAACCATGTCTGTTTCGGTATTTCTAAAATCTATGAGAATATCTTTTACTTGTTCTGATGGTAAGATGCTGGTCATTATTAAAAATGAAATTCCTAAACTCAATGATCTTCCTACATAAAATAAAGTAGTACCTGTACTTGCAGATATGCCCCTCCTATTTGCAGGTACACTATTCATTATGGACGCTCTATTTGGAGATGTGAATATACCCATTCCAGCTCCTAATAAAATAAAAGGTAATAGTAGTTCGATAAAGGAAGCTTTAATTTGTAATTGTGTAAGTAATAATAATCCTACTCCAGATATAAATAGGCCAAGACCCGAAAAAAATCTTGAGCCATATCTGTCAGATAACCAACCACTTAGAGGTCCAAATATTGCTAAAGCAGCAGAAACGGGCATCAGATAAATTCCTGCTTCAACTGGACTCAAATTCATAAATGCCCCTTGCAGATAAAATGATATGATTAAGATAAAGTCACCTCTAGCTATTGAATTGAGAAGGATTGCTATATTTCCTCCCAAGAATGGTTTAATTTTAAATAGCGAGAGATGAAACATTGGAAACTCTTTAGAGACAAATTTCTCAATAAATGCAAATATAATGATAAGAGCCAGTCCTCCAAAAATTAGTAGATATGTCTCAATATAGTTAGATGTGATACCAAATGAACTAAACGTTATTCCTGCTAATACAAAAAATAATCCTGCAGCAAACGATATATTACCAGGCCAGTCTATTTTTTCTTTCTTACTTGATCCTACTTCTTTTAGATTTTTATAAGATGATATTATACCAATAATACCTATTGGAATATTGATCCAGAAAATAGATCTCCAACCAAGATAAGAGGTTAAAAAGCCTCCAAGAACAAGGCCTAGGACTGAACCTAAAACAATTGCAATTTGGTTTATGCCCAATGCTTTGCCTCTTTCATTTGATGGAAATGCATCGGTCAAAATAGCTACACTATTTGAAAAAAGAAATGCTGCACCTACTGCTTGAACAATTCTAAATATTACTAATTGTTCCCCTGTTTGTGATATACTACATACTACAGATCCAAAAGTAAATATTGTAAAACCTAGAGTATACATCTTTACTCGACCAAAAATATCTGCAAGACGACCAAAGTTCAAAAGAATAGATGCAGTAACAAGAGAATATCCAATGACTATCCATACCATGGTAAAAAGAGAAGCACCAAGTTCTGATACAATAATAGGCAATGCTATAAAGATTATATTTGTATCAAGTGCAGCAATAAGAGTACCCAATGTGGTATTTCCTAATGCTATCCACTTGTATGGAATACTTATCTTATTTCTATTAGTATGTGAAGGGTCTAAGTCTACCAATCAAAAAATCTTTAGATAATAAGTATTTTTATATCTATATAATCTATAAGATAGGACAAAATTGAATAAATAAATTACTTGAAACGTGAATAGTAAAAATTAGTATTGCTTATTTCCTATTTTCCCATTTACACTATCTTGATATCTTCTCGATAATAGAAATCTAATATGATTTCAAAATGTTTTACTATTAAAAAATACTATAGCATAGGATATCGATCTACTAACAATTTAAGTATACCAATAGATAGAACTCTGATTAGAATCATGGATGGATTCTCACATACGGTGATGTTTTTTCCAGTTGTTGTGAAGAATCTAATATTTGTAAGTATTGAACTTGACAGTTCACAGAACCATAAAGTAATATTTTATATAGTTAATGATTTGCTTGGAACAATTTGACATTGTTTTGTGTTTGAAAGTTCAGAGAAAGTACAATAGTCAATTTTGTTGTTAACTATTTTGATATTCTACTGCTCTTTATTAGGGATTATATAATATAATCAATTTCTTATATTCATGATTTATGAATGCTCTAATAATCATATCTGTTTTAGTAAAGACGAGATACCGACATGTGGAATGAGAGGATGTAATGAAACAACTATTGTAATTAGTCCAATAAATATAAAATGGTTCTATAAAATAAATAAAACAGGTCTTTGTATTAGTAAAAATGACCTTCATAAAATAATTGAAGATCCACATATGCCAAAAGAAGTGAAGAAACAAATAGGAAAAATTTTTTTTAATCTGTAATGCATTTGTAAAATAAATTTGACCTAAAAAGAGGATTACAAGTTCTTTGTAATTTCTCTTTTTTCATCCATCTTCTATATTTTCTATTATATATGAAAAAGGGATTAGATATTAAAATTATGATAATTATTTATTTTATTGGTGATACCTTGATGTTATTCTCGATTTCTCCTTATATCTTTCCTAGTATTACATCTTTTGGTAATATACATTTATAATCGTCAAATAACTATTAGATAAAATTCCTATATGATTGAAATATTGCTTTAATACTACAGATATACTAAAACCATATCAGAAATAAAAAGAAGTCTAGGGATAACACATTGAATATGTAGAAGTTCTGAATGTCAATTTTGGATAGGTAGAACAAGAATGATCTCAAATTTTTTAATAACTAGATCTTCATTTTAGTGTCTAAAATGTTGACTCAAATTATAATAGAATATTCAGAATATACATTAATCGCTAGTTTATCTTATTGTTATGATGATTTAAGAATAAATATTGTTATGATGATTTAAGAATAAATAAATTACTATTAATGTTATTTTATTTATACATTTGTAAATTTCTTATTATCAACTAAATTATAGTAATTTTCAATTATTATCTTAATTAATTTGTATTATTATTTAATTATAAATTTAATAATTTTTAATTGTTCTTAACATTATTTTGAATTTGCTGTGTCTTGGTTTAACCCTTAGTCTATAACCACAACAAGGACACCATATACCTTGCCAATCCATGAAAATTTCACATCCTTGACAGCGTTTTTGCCCTATCAAATAACGTTTGCCAGTCTTAGGCCTGCTTGCTTTGTGACGTGTACATATTCCTTTACAAGTCATTTATTATCACAACATTATCGGAGACCATAATAATCTCTCATCTATATAATAAGATATATTGATTATATTATAACCTTTACATAATTACTCAATTTCTGTTATTAACATAAATATACAATAGATAATTATAAAATTAATTTATATGATCTAAAAAGCTTGTTCTTTAATATCTTCGATGATGCTAAGTAATTATATCTGTGTTGTCCATACTAAAAAGAATATAATTGGTAGATAATCAAAAAATAGAGAAAAAAATTGGAGAAGTTCTTGGTTTAGAAATGGCCGCTCAGAAAGCAGTAGAACAACTTATGTCTAAATGAATTTTAGATAAATCAGATATTAAAAAAGAGGTTCAAGAAATAAGAGAGGAAGCAAATAATCACCAAACTCAAATAGAAGAGTTATGCCAAAAATTATCAGAATCTGAAGAGGATTAAATGAAGACAATATTAAAAATACAGCTACTGAAACCGAGCAAAAAGCTACCAAGATGATGCAAACTTATTTGGGAAATAATCCAGATCTTTCAGAAGCATTAGAATTTTTAAGTATTGCAGAAGGTGGTGAAGTTGTTCATTATGAAGGATTAGCTTCATTGGCTAGAGTTCAAAGACAAAGATTTAGCAAAAAAGACAAAATCAATTCTTACAGAAGAAAAGAACCATCTAGACAAATGTATACAATTAGTAAAGCAAAATGTATCTGGATAACTAGATAAATAGATATATAAAGAGCAAATTATTTTTTTATATTTATAGTAAAAATGAAAAGAGTGCACTTAATTATTAGTGCTCTTCATATTTCAAAACTTACGTATATTCTTTAAGTTATTTTATAGACACGTATTATAATTATCTTTAAAAGATATAATTAGAACTCCATATATTTACTTCTATATGGTTCAATGAATTTAATTTAATTTATTATTTTTTCTCACTATTCTATTGTGTTATCTGATTATTCAATGACAAATTGTTAAAATCTTTTACTTATTACAAATTACAAAATATTAATTTATTCTAAAATACACTTAAATTTACAAAAAATTTATTTTTATTTATAATAACAACAATTAGAAAAAAAAAGTTTTAGGATTATTATTAGTTATTTCCCCCATCATCTTCCTCCTCTTCGTCTTCGTCTTCGTCTTCATCTTCATCTTCATCTTGTCCTGCTACTAATCCAGGATTAGCTATTTGGACTTTGGATACTTCAGTCTCTGCTTTTATGAGTTCATTTTGAACTTTAGTAATATCGTCTAATGCTTTAGCAAGGTCTCTTTTGGATATTGATTCTTTAATTTTTTGAAAATCTCCTGTTAATGTAGTTGTATTTTGTGATAGTAACAATTCATTTTCTATATTTGTAACACCTGTTAATCCTTCTTCTATTTCTCCATTAGCTAATGCTTCCTTTGCATTCATTAAGTCAGTCCTTAAATCGTCAATACCTATTGTTTGTAATGCTTGAGTGCTTGGACTCAAAGTTTGATTTTGTCCTGCTTGAGCAGTTTGATTTTGTCCAGCTTGAGCAGCAGCTTGTCCAGCTTGAGCAGTTTGATTTTGTCCAGCTTGAGCAGCAGCTTGTCCTGCTTGAGCAGTTTGATTTTGTGCAGTTGCAGCAGTTGCATTTGCATTTTGTCCAGCTTGAGCAGCAGCTTGTCCAGCTGGAGCAGTTAGATTTTGTCCAGCTTGAGCAGCATCTTGTCCTGCTTGAGCAGCCGGGTTTGTTGCATTTGTCTGGGCTTGGATATTATCCAACAGTGTAGGAACACTAAATATTATTCCTATTGCCACAATTGAATAGACATATATATTAGGAATTTTCACTTCAACAAATAAAAAGACAATATCGTTTATAATAACGTTTATAATAATAGTTCTTTTTTGTTATGATTTAATCTAATGTACTAATAGCAGATCATCATATCATTCTCCTATAATTACAAATTCTCTTTAACTTCTATTCAAAAATAATTAAAACTATTTGGAATAAAGTAAATGGTTTACAAAACTAGAATTTGACCATAAAATTCTAGTACATTTTGTTAAAAAATGAAGTATTAAATAAGTTCAAGAATAAAAAGAAAATTAATCAACAAATAACAAAAGTTGAATTCTATATTTTGGAAGGTATTATTTCCATTAATCCTTTTTCTTATTTTTAGATATGGTATTTCCATTTTCATATGCCTCTTTTTAGAGAACTTTGATTTGTATGTAGGTATGATTCTCATGTTATCGCAGACTCATTCTATAAACGAAAATCTTCTATTACGATACCATAGTAGCTATCCTTTCTCCTGGCCTTATTATAATTTTTCATCTTTTGTATTACTTAAATGATACTTGCTATCTTCTTCTGTTGTTATATTATCATTGCTAGAGTCGTCTTTATCGAGCTTTACATGTTGAACTCTGTATAAATGAACTTTTTGCTTCTTCTTCAGTAGTTTAAATAAAACTCTATTACTGTCATATTCTTGAACTAGATTTGGTGGAAAGGAGAAAATTTCTTTATCCATTATTCCTTTTTGAGTTATGACATATTCTGGATCAACACTTTGGATCTCACCGAAATCAGCATCATCAATTCCTCTTGCTTCTTTTTTTATAGTTTCATTCCAAGGAATATCATCAGATTGTAGCACAATATTCCTAACCGTGCTATACATTATATAATAGTTAACAATAATGAATTTTAATAATGTTCAAAGTTATGAT
>DASVFI010000127.1:0-4290 GCA_036380115.1 Nitrososphaeraceae archaeon
GAGGCTTAACACTATCACAATAAATAAATGAATAAATAGTAAAAAAAATAATTAATTTTTATTTTTGTAGAATTACAAAAATAAATACAGTAATTATATACTATAGAGTGCTTAATATAATGTGACAAATCTGATAGTTGAATCATATCAAAATTCAACCGTAAATACAATTCTAGATGATATTGCTAAAAAATATGCTATTGATACGTCAAAAGAACGTTTAAGTGAAGATATGCCAATCAAAGAAATAAAATTTAGATATAGGACATATACTGAATGTGTAAGAATGTTGTATAAAAATGCAGGATATCTAAAGGAAATCTAAATATACATCTTCATAGTCTCGATACTTATGCAATAATGGATAATGTAGATTAGGGCAAAGATCATATTTACTTTTTCAGTAACACTTAATCAAGTATTATAAATATATTTCCATAATTCGAGTTATAAAGTAATAAAAGTAACTAATTTAATTGTAGTGTACTAACTAAAATATCACATCTATAAGTAATTACATTATTAAATTTAAGAACTTGTTCGTATCTTAAAATATTCTTTTATGAAATTATACTCTTTTAAATTTGATAAAAACTAAATATCATAAGTTAATCATGAATAAATCAAGGTCATGGAGCCATTTTTAATTTAGAATAGAAAACATTTACTATTGAATCATTAAATAATAATTTTCATTTAATAACTAAATGAAGGATAATAATAATAATTTGGAGGACAGAACTGCTTTAAATAGATATTATCTTCCTGTACCAAAGCAATCAATACAAAAAATTGATAGAACCACATCACCAGCTCATACAGGAAAATTAAGAAATGCATTAGACTTCATAGTTCCAGAAAACACTCCAGTATTAGCTGCAACTGATGGAATAATAACATTTGTTAAAGATGATTCAACAATAGGTGGCCCTAGCCCAGCTTATTGGAACTTTTCTAATTTTATTTCAATTATGCATAAGAATAATGAATTTTCAAGATATGATCATTTAACATTTAAAAGTTCTAATGTGAAAGCAGGACAATTCGTCAAACAAGGACAAAAAATTGCAGAGGTAGGAATGACCGGTTATACATTTATTCCACATTTACATTTTCAAATTTTTATATTTACTGGTCCTAATATTTGGACAGACTATGATACATTAATAGTAAATGATTTTATAGATTCGTAAATAAAGATACGTTATCAAACGTATTAATATTTGTATCAATATTTTCTTAAATAAGATAGGATCATTAAATGCTATGAAAACATAAGGAGTGTGTCCTCATATTGTGAAGTTTCAATATTGAAATAAAAATATTTTCTTCGTTTATTTTAATAGTTATATATCTATAATTATTTTACGATTTGAAGTATTATTGGAAAATTGTTAATTGACAAATAGAAAATAATTTTTACATTACATAAACACTGAGATCATGATATCTGAAACTAATATTAAAAATAATAATATAAAAATTACATATCTTAATTATTTGCTGATTCATGCATAATAATTAGCACGTTGATAAAGATAGACATATTGAATAATAAAAGCAAAAACTAATTTTTAACATTGATTTATATTATATTTCTTCTAAGTTATCAAAAGATTTTGCCTTAGATGATTCATGTATACGCATCATAACGTTGTTTATATATCCTTTTTTATTTATAATACCTTTATCAGACAATAATTCTACCAATGTATCAATTCTAATATTCAATTCTTCTAGTGGATCTAGTTCATTTGACTCTACTGCTTCTTTGGCTTTATTTTTATCATCTTTAGAATATTCTGTGGGGTTTTTCTTTGAAGATTCATTTATCAAATATAAATAAAATATCATAAATGAGTATTTAAGTCCTTTTCTATAACTATCTAAAAATATAATTTATATATTGTATTCAAAAACTTGTATATATATATAGATAGATAGATAAAATAAAATATTAAATGAGATTA
Organism: Nitrososphaeraceae archaeon; assembly: GCA_036380115.1. Taxonomy (GTDB): domain Archaea; phylum Thermoproteota; class Nitrososphaeria; order Nitrososphaerales; family Nitrososphaeraceae; genus TH1177. Next base: position 1,971 of record DASVFI010000127.1, read on the forward strand.
GTATTAATATCTTAAATGAGTACCTTTGATCATTCATCAAAAAAAAATCATATTAAAAATGAAAAAAATTATAAAATAAAGATTTTTGAGGATTCTATAAAATTCTATTTACCGAGAGTTGAAGGTTATAACGATATAATAAAAGATATAACTTTAAAATATGGAGCATTGTCAGTTTTTGAATTTGATGGTTATTTTGAAGGAAAATTTGAACCAACTAAATACATAAGAGTAGAAATACATGCTAATGGAGTAAACAGAGAAAAAATGATGGAATTTGCAAATAAAATAAGAATAAATTTAAAACAAAAGAGTCTTGCATTTGAGTTTAATAATAATCTTATATTAGTTGAATGATAAAGAATTAAAAGTTTTTTAAATTAGTTTTTAATAATCTATATATTGCTATCAACTTTATTTGTACACTCCTAGTGAAAAATTTTCAACTATCTTACTTATAATATGTTTTCTTGACAATAATACATATTTTCTATAAATAAAAGAATCTCTTGAATTACAACCAATTTCCATAATTCTTTTATAATTTTCTACTTTATTTTCTAGTAAAATCATACCTATTCCTTTCTCACCTTTTCTTATTTCATCTATTATTTTATTTGGAAGATTTTTTAAATAAATAATAGAGCTTGCGGAGACCAGAATTTTTTTTCTCTCATTAGATATTATATTGATTTTTCTAGTTATAATATTATTTTTTTCAGTTTGTTGTAAAATTACTATTTCCGTTAAGGAATTAGAGAGAACCTGTAATATTTGTTCTGTTGTACCGGTATTAATTAAAAGAATTTTCTCAAGAGAATTTAATTTAATATTACTCGCCTTCTCAAGTTTTAAAATATCTTTTAAAATAGTAGAATTAGATCCAACATTGATAATTAACATATGTATTTAATTAACTAGTGTTAAACCTAAAATATATTATATTTGTATAAAGTATTTATATATAGTTAATATTATTGCAAAGGATATAGTTGTTAAACTGAGAATTTTAAGGTAAAGTTCTAATTTCTTTGCATTATATTCAACAATATGTTGCGGTCTCCTTTTGAGTTCTTTATATATTCGAGAAATTCTTATTTCTGAATATGCAACGAAAAATGCAAGAATAGATGAAAATAAAGACAATATAGAAATGGAATTTGTTTGAATAACAAATCCTGCTAATAAAGGCAGGCTTCCCCATGATACTGCAAACCAAAAATTATTATGAAAGAATCCATTAAATAATTCAAAATTATAGGCAAATAAAAAAAATCCTTCAATAATTGCAATAATTAATAATAATGGAACAAATGTAATAATATAATAAATGCCTAAAGCATAGGACACAGAAAGTCCTCCTATTACCATCAATTTCAATTCAAAGATAGTAAAAAAATTACCCCAAGGTTTAATTTTTTTTGAACCTAGATTATCTGCAGCATGAGCTGAAACTCCAAGAGCCAAAAAATAAATGACAAATATGGACAGAACTCTATCCCACAGTATAGATTCTGAAAGCATCGATCCTATTATTGTAAAAGAGACACACATTCCAGTATATGGAAGAAATAACATTCCAATGAAAGCCCTGAATTTCAATGGGCCAAACGTTGGAACGAACCATTCATTTATGCGAATAGATTTAAAGTTTCGATCTTTCATATTTTTTTAGCAGAGATGATTGCAGCAGTCCCACCTGTATAATATTTAATATCTATAGATTGAAATCCTTTCTTTTCTAGTACCATTTTAAGATCTTGAGTCCATGTACTATGTTTTATTACTACGTCTAAATTATAAAAAACATATTTCCATGATTTAATGATTTGTCCAGCTAATTTTAGGATATGAAAATATGAATTCCATAAAAATCTCATTATTTTACTCAAGGGATATACAAAATCACTAAAAATAACTAATCCGCCTTTTTTAAGTATACGCCATATTTCATCCACCATTAGAGAAATTTTTGCATATTTAGCCAAATAACAAGATACTATACAATCAAAACTTTCTGATTTAAATGGTAAAAACTCTGCTATAGAATTAGCCAAAAATGAATATCTTCTTTTTGCTTTAGCATTATATATATAACTATATGTTAAATCAACTCCAATAAGATCTTGATAATAAATATTAGAAATAAATGATGAAAAAATTCCTGTACCACATGCAATATCTAGTATATATTTATGAGCTGGAGTTATACGATTAGCAATATTTTGTTTCCATGACGAATCTCTTCCAAAGGTAGTATATTTTACTATTCGATCATAGCTAGATGCATTTTGGTTAGAAAAAAACTTTTTTGCAATAG
>DASVFI010000128.1:0-3744 GCA_036380115.1 Nitrososphaeraceae archaeon
AAAGTACTCGAGCTGACTTTGAAATTTACTTCTCTTTCCTTCTATTCCTTCTATATTATGGGAGTTTATCTTGTTGCCTCAAAAAGTTATCTTTTCTCTATTAGAGATTCACCACTTGATTCTTGTACAAATAATTGCTCAACAGTAATTCCTAAATAAGTACTGAAACAACTCTACAAATATCCATAATTACAATCTATTATATTTAAAATAAGAGAAAGCTGTTTACTTTTGTTGCTATAAAAATTTAGTTATCATAAGTATTATTCTTGCCTGGTTGGTAAAAAACTTTCTGATATTATTGAAGGATTTATAATAGTTTTATAACAACCTTAACAATAATAATTTCAAATATTATACTTATTCTCTCAAGGAAAGGGATCAATATTTTGTTCAAATGATCTTTTGTTGTTTTTCTCTTTATTAATATCATGTGCGTGATATTCATGTTCCTCAAGTTCTTGAATTGATCGAGCAGTCAAGCCACAAAGATTGCATGTAGCCTGTTTATTATTAATAATGTCTCCTATCATTTGCTTATTAATATTTTGTATATGACCACAGCTTAGATAATACTCATCATAATTAATTCCATTCTGCACGTTAGTCACATCTACTTCTTTATGACAAGTATTACAAATAACTGTTGAATTGCTAGAAGGCACATTAAGATAGAAGACATTTCTTTAATATAAAGATATTTGCATAGATATCTATTAAATTCGGAAGTTTTAGTAAATAATAACAGTAGTAACATTTAATTTCAAATAATAAGCGTTATAACTTAATTCAGTAAAAAAACTTAAACCTCTTTACTTAAAGCCTCTGGATTGAAGCCAAATAGATATTATATTCAATCCAAGATCCCTCTTATCTATTGACATAGGCAATTTTATTCAAATAAATTTTTTTATTAGATCCTTTTGATGTTTCAATCAAAATGTAATTATAATATTTTTATTAACATTAATTATTAACTTTTATATTGATAAAAAAGTTATTGTTATTGATTACAAATTATACAATTATTTTAAGGAATTACATGAAAACTATGAAATATTATATAATTTTATTATTATGATGAAGTAATAACAATTTAAATATTTGAATTACAAAAATTATATATGAGTCAGGACTTGAGGGATCCATCGAACGGATTAGTCTTAAAAGGGTATGAAATCATTCCAAATAAACCACTTTTATATAAGATTGCCCTTTATTCTGCCGATATAGTAGAAGCAATTCTCAAATCCAATCCTGAAATAGTCGAATTATGGTTAGAGAAACTTCAAGAGGAATACTCGATAATGAAGAAACGTTGCGATTTAGATCAAGACCCTTCTGCCTGCTTTAATCTTGGATTCTACGAAGAATTTGAAAAAAATTTGGCAAGTTATGAAAATGGAGGATCTATAAAAATTTCCATTACCAAAAATAAATCTATTTGGATAAGTAAATGAGCAATTATTCTATTTGATCCCAGAAATATTTTTTAAGAATTAGAAATTCAATGAAAATAAATAGTTATAATTCTTAAAATTTTATATGATAGATAGAATAAAAAATCTTAGATTTTATGCAAAAGATAATTTTCAATTTATTCCTCTTGGAAATATATATTATAACTTTCAAAATATTACAAAGTAAATGTGGGATAAGGAGGAACAATTGTTTTATTCTACCTGATTAACGTTTATTACAATGAGAAAGAAAAGAAGTTTACAATAAATCATTATTATTATTGGTGAATGTAATATTGGCATTTATTATAAAATTACGATTAACGATATTTCGAAAATAATAATATAAAGATAATATATATTTAAGATATGAAGAAAAAGAATAAAACGATAAAACAAAACAATTTAACAACTTCTTCTGGAATAGGGAAAGAGGAAAATGAGATACTTCCAATTAAGGAAAAAATTCAAAAAGTTACAATATCATCATCTACTATTCAAAATTTAGAAACTAAGCCACCAAAGGGACCAAATGCTTTGACAATGACACAACCATTGACAAATAATGATAATATTAAAAAAGGGAATAAAAAGAAATTAGGAGATGGATCTTTTATTGCAGCAGAAGATAGATAAGATTTTATCTGTGTAAATACTCTATATAAATACCTATATTTACTTTATAGTTTCTATTGTTTTATTTACTAGATTGTTAAAAGCAAGGTAAGTTTGAATCTGAAATTATAATAGATGCCTCAGTTCTATTTATCAAATCGATATTATAATATCAAAAAAAAAAAACAACATTAAAATATATATTTACCATTCCGTCAACTTCTAACCTACACAAAATATTAATAGGTAAAATATTAAAATACTTTCTTAGAACCTAAATGGCATAATTTTTTAGAATCTAAATGAATTTATTAACTAAATTTTCAATTAATTTAGAGAATACTATATATGAAAATATATTACGATTTAGAACCGACTTCTGAATTAGAAATAGATGAAAAGACTAATTCTAGTATTGAAACTCATGCTGGATATACAAGTTTTATAGTATATAATAAACTTGGTTATTGTTGTAATGATTTAGAAGAAACCTTTTTGATTGATTTAGAAGATCCAGAATATTATGAATATGATCATATTGAAGTCATGAAAGAACCTAATGTTATATTTATTATTGTTAATAGCATAGGACATACAAAATTAGGTGATGATAAAAAAGGGTTTAAATTTTGTCCTTTTTGTGGGGAAAAATTTATTTTGCAGAGGATAAATGGAGATGAAATTAAAAATTAAAGTTAAATTAAAGTTACTATAATGATTAAATTATCCTTCTTCTTTTGTATTTTTTTTAAATCCAGCAAAAAAGCTTTTTCATATGATTAAACCATGTGAGTAAAACATCTGTCACTTCAAGAATATCACAGTTACTATGAAATCCCTTTATGAAGAAAGAGATTCTGAGAATAAAATAAAAACTTATTCGAGTTATTTACTATTTTATTTACTTATAATATTTTATCACGAATTATGTTATCAATACCATAGAGATGGTCAAAGAATTTAATTTTTTTCAGCACTCTCCAAATTTATCATGTTTAATGTTTTGATTCACATACATTAACTATATTCGAATAATTGTTTATTGTCTTCAATTTATTCAATTAACATTATGAATGATTCAATGACAATTTTCTAATATTTATATTATGAAATTCATTAATCGTAATTAAAGATATTTTACATTTATATCTTTTTTGAAAAGTGATAGGTATTCTCTATTAAAGAAATAAGTCTTACTATTATTTGATTCTTGAATCTTAACAATTAAAATAGAAACAGATAAACTAAGAAATAATAAAGATAATTATGTGACCAAATATTACTAAATATTACCTTTCATTTTCTTCATATGCTAGAAAAATTTAATTATTGATGGATCGGTAAGAAAAAATCGTCAAGGTATAAAAGTTGCTTGTCGGATTGAAGAAAATTAAGAGCGAGGACATATTGTTTATTTTATTGATCCTCTAGAACTTGACTTAACATTACTAGATAAATGTAAAAGGAAATTTCAAATCCATCACCAAAGTTAATACAATTAAAAAGCCAAATTGTCGAAGCAGGTGGTTATATACCTGTAACTCTTGAATATAACCATAGTACATCTACAGCGTTGAAAAATACTCTTGATTATTTTCTTGAAGAATACTATTTTAAACCTTCTGCTATTGTATCTTATTTCTGTTGATGGCTTAGTGGCATTCATGCT
>DASVFI010000129.1:0-4257 GCA_036380115.1 Nitrososphaeraceae archaeon
TATTTAACCAATTTTAAAAAACTAATTGATACTATAAAATTTAGTCCACAAAAAGAATCATAGACCAAAAACAAACCTTTTTTTAATTGTCTTTCCAACTTTGGAGCATTTAGAAATGTTGAAAATGGTTCATTTTGAATCATAAAGTTATATAAACCCCGAACTACTGCTTCGAGGTTCGAGTCCACTCCCAGCATCCAACTCGTGGAGTTATCATAAGGATTTTATGGATTTAATTTAATGTAAAAAATAGATATAAACATTAGAATAATTCCAAGAAAAGTTTACGTTTATTATTAAGGAGTATTGATCAGATAAATTTAGATAGTATTGAAGAGATTATTAGTTTGATCTATTTATTTATTATATGAATTAATGGATTATTTTTGTTATTATAATTGTATATCCTTATATCTTTAATAATACCATCTAATTCTGATAAATTCTTTGATAATCTAGTAGCAATTTCTAGGTACTTTGGCTCTGCTTTTGGATAAGTGATAACTTGTAAATAATAACGATGTAATTCCTCATGCATTTGTTCTAATCTTTTTACTGGGAACATCTATCAATTTAATATGCTATAATATTATTATTAGATTCTATTCTTTTAACTTTATTATTTTTATTTATATTTTTTATGTTAAATTATTATTCTTTCTAATTATTATAACAAACATGGATGTTATAAGAATTATTATTCATTTTAATTTGTTTTTTTGAATATTTTAAGATTAGATTTAGAATTTATATTTGAGATAATTGCAAATTCACTTACAGTATCCAACTTGTAAATATTATATTGTTAATATTTAAGATATATTATAAAGATAAAACCAATTTTCTATATAATAAAATAAAAAGTATATAGTCAATAGTATTAATCTTAATATCATTGAGTTAGTTATATAGCCACATGTCTTCAACTAAAAAAGATAATATAAAAGAAACTACCAGCCAATTTAGAGAATCTACAGGTAGATATCTAGAACAACAGAGACAACAATATAATGATACAGCATCTAACATATCTGAAACTACAAACAAGATTAACCAAAACGTAAATAAATTTGAAGAAGAGAATAGAAGAATTTTTGAAAACAACGTAGAGATTGTGAGAAAAAATCAAGAACATATTAATAAAACAATACAACAAATATCAAATAATGCTATAGAATTGCAAAAAAATGTTTTTGATGCATATCAATCATCATATACTCAGTTCTTTGATAACATCAATAATAATAACTCATATTGGAAAAATTTCAATATACCACAAAGATATTCTGAAACATATAATACATTAAACAAAAACATTCAAGATGGTACAATCAATGCAACAAACATAATCAATGAGGTTACTGCTGGCGGTATTGAGAATTTTAATAAAGCAATAGAACTCACACAAAGATATTACAACGATATCGTGCAAAATAACTTCAGTTATGCACAAAAAATAGAAAGATCATATAATAGACAATAAATAAAAAATACAAAAATTTTTCTTTTTAATTAATTATATTATTATTATTTATTACCAAATTTAATAAAATACTCGTGTACTCATCAATAAATTAAATCTTTTTCCTTCTTAATTAAAGGAATCAATTTCTCGAGTTTGAACCCATGAATGCAAGTAAGGGGTTCAAATCCCTTCTCAAATTGATAATTTTACTTTTATTTTATCCGTTAGTCAAATCAATAAATACAATTTTATATATTTTGTACAACCACAAGGTATACAAACTAAAAAAATTATAGAATTGGTCTAGTATTTAGCCAAGGCGTAACTTACAGTAAATGGTTTTTCAGTTGGTGAATAGATAGCCAATCCATTTCCACTAAACGTAAAAGTACCCATATTGTTTGCTAAATCAACAACTTTAATCTCATATTTTGTCTTTCCATTATCTGGACTGTATATTCTCTTTACTTGAGTATCTTCTCCTGCCTTAAGCGGTCCATTAAATGTCATTAGTTGTATATTTTCAGATGCAGTATAAGATAATGTCCCAGAATGATGATTATTTGAAGGTGGCAAGATCATAGCAATTTGTTCATTATTATTGTTGTTGCTAACGCTGCTATTATTTTTATTGGTTTGCAAAGAGAAAGGAATAGATTCAACAGTATCTATCTTTGCATTTTTTGATGGTTCTACTTCTCTGTAAATTACTGAATAATTAGCACTAAAAGGATTTTCTGAAGATGAATGAACCAGAAGAACATTAGCTGCAAATTGCCATGTTCCAATTTTTTGATCATCCTTTTTACTAGATACTGCATACCATTTATTTCCACCATCCATTGAAGCTATTAGTTGTCCTTTTTTTGCTGTAGTATTAACTGGTCCATATAACGAAGCAGGTTGAACGTCTGTTGTTGCTGAATAAGCTAATACTCCCTCATATAATTTTCCAATATTTGGTAAAATTACTACTGCTTCATGATTTTCAGTTTTTGGTCTATCAGTATGAATCTCTGGAACTGAATTCAAACTTCCCGTCATGAATTTCCAAGGACCTTTCTGCATTTCTTTCATATTTTCTTCATTGATAATTTTTCGTTTTTCTGCTTCTTTTATTTCTGAAATAATCTCATGATGAATGTCCTCATTATTACTTGTTTTTTCTACTGACTGATTATTATCAAATAGAGATACTTTCGATATAAAGTTGTATAATATATCAGTATTTGAATCTGTACTATAATAATGAATGTTTTCTATGGATGCATCAACTGCAGATATGCTAAACATTATCACCATAATTGTAATATATAGTAGTGTAAATGATGTAACAGACACTTTTTATTTGACCTCCTCTTTCTTTCTTGTTAATTGTATGAACAATCCTAAACTCCCTAATAAAATCCCAACCACAGCTAAGAGAATTCCAATTGCAACCCAATTAGTTACTCCTAAAGGAACTAAAGTTTGAAAAATAGATTCATGAACTTTCATAGCATCCATACCAGTTCCTCCCCATTCTATGGACATTTGAGCAACACCTCCAATATAACCAGCTATCATCATCATCCATGAAGCAATAACTATTCCAATATTCATTAGTAGAAGATGTATAGATGCAAAGATATTGGTCAATTTGGTATTTCTTATGCTAATATTGCTTTCAAAATATCTATAAAATGTAGCTGTCAATCCAATTGCTAAGACTCCTATAATATACATGATATAGCCAAAATTAACCCAAGTTCCAGCATATGTCGTATCTGCTGTTTTATATGACATTACAAATGATAATAGATTTAAAGGTCCTAGTTGTGCTAATACCAGAACTCCTGTGACCAGTGCTGCTAAAACCATTTGAATTATAGCTGCCTTTACAAATCTACTTGACCAAGTACTTTTTTCTTTTAATTTTTCTTTTTCATATAACGTAAATTCCATGGCATAACTGTTTTTATTTAATAAAATAAAGGAAACTAGCAAAAAAGTAAAAGTGTTAGCAATAGTTGCTAAAACTCGCGTAATTTGTTCACATCATATACTCCTGCTTCCTGCCATACATCGTTAAAATAATCATTACACCATTCATGAAATAAAGGATCATCACTAAGAAAAGAATAATCTAGATCTACTTTTCCTTTCAAATTTGGGAAAAGTATTATTCCTCTTTTCTCATTAAAAACCATCATGAGCTCTACTCTTTTAACCATTTTCCTTTGATAAACACCTCTAGAAATTAAACTTCTGAGATGTAGAGCAAAATCCGAATCAATTAATTCTTCCTTAAAACATCTAGGTATTATGGTATTTTCTCCATGTATTAAATAAACGGTTATTTCCTTTTTAGAAATCATAGAAATTGCTAATTTGAATGCATCAGGAGGAACCTGAGAAGAGATTATCTTGGTATATTCTTCTGCTTCTGTTAAGATAGACTTCCATTCTTCATTATTTACATAAGAGCCTTCTCTAAATTTAGAATTATGAAGGTCCCCTATTCTTCTTAAAAATTTTATTGGTAGATATTCTATTGTATGGTCTTTGAAATAATCAATATTCTGTCGAAGAAAAGAGAATGAGTTTAACTGAATTACTATTATTTTTCCATATGACATTAGAGATAAAAGTCCATCTAAGTTTTTCTTTACCAATCCTGTATTGATTAATCGTTCGAATTGTCTATGCGATTCTTGAAGTGTCATATCAAGTTCTTTTGCAATCTCATTTTGTTTGTACATTCTTTCAGCAAGTTTCGTCAAGATAGAATATCGTAATTCGCTAGCTAGTTC
>DASVFI010000130.1:0-4061 GCA_036380115.1 Nitrososphaeraceae archaeon
TGTAGATTATATTTTTGTAATTTCTATTGCATAATATTTGGATAATAGTAAACCATACATTAAAACAAAATGGGTATATTTTTGTGATTATGATCAACTATTGACATTTTATAAGTAGAGAAAATAGATAAAGTTTTTAAATTACCTTTAAAAAATTAACCAAATGTATTCGAAATTTAAACAATTTCAGATTTTAAAATTTTCCTTTATTTTTAGTATTGTGTTTTTTATTTCACAGAATATAACTTTTTCTGATGCTTTATCTGCAAATAATAAATCTCTTGCTTTTACTAATGAAAGTAATTTTGGTAATATTATAGAGAAAAACTTCACAAAGGTGAATGGGATTAACACTTCTGTTAATCAAACTCAGACTTTACATGAACAAAAAATAAAAATTGTTGCTGCAGGAGATTTTGGTTGTGGACCTGTAGCACAAAATAACATTAAACAAATTGAATTGCAAAAGCCAGATCTTTTCTTGGTATTAGGAGATTTATCATATGAACCAACTATGGATTGCTGGTATGATATGACTAAAGCATTGGATTCAAAAACCAAAATTGCTATTGGAAATCATGAGGATGACGAAGAAGAAGCAAAAGGAGGTTCTAAGGAATTAAAAGATTCATTGTTAAAGCATTATGATTTACAAAATTCATACTATTCATTCGATTATGGAAACGTACACTTTTTAGTATTAGATACACAATTAGAATTTTCACTTAATGTTTTTAAAATATTGGAGGAAGAAGAAAAGGAACAAAAGGATGATAACAATAAAGATGACGAAAGTAATAAAGCAGATGCAAAATATTATGCTACAACACTTAAAGATCTACTAGCCAAACATAATATAAAGGGTGAAATACCTCCGTATCATTTAATAAATGAAGAAGTGATTGTTGAAAATGTTCCACCAGATACAGAACAATATAAATTTGCTGTAAATGATCTAGAGAAGGCTAATAATAACTCCTCTATTGATTGGATATTTGTTATCTCTCACAAACCATTTTATTCTTCACTTTCAAGTCATATTCAAGAATATATAATGAGAGAAAAATATCAACCTGTATTTGATAAATATGGAGTAGATATGGTATTACAAGGCCATAATCATCTATACGATAGAACTTTACCTCTTCAATTCAATCCTAGTGTTATTAGCAAACCAATTGTAGATCAATCAAATAATACAAATAACTTTTTTAATCCAGAAGGCTCAATTTTTTCGGTTATAGGTCTAGGAGGCAGAAGCAGTCATATCTTATTAAATCAACCCGATTATGTAGTAAAACAGCATAATGGATTTGGATTTCTTAGTATTGAGATTAATGGAAAAGAGTTAGATGCAAAATATTATGATATAGGATACAAATGCAAAGAACAAAAATTAAAAGAAAGTGACTTAGAAGAAGGAGATTTTACAATATATGAAATGTCCTCATGTAAGAATGATAAAAATACATTAAAAATAGTTGATCATTATACTATATCCAAAGACATATAATTTTATCAAATCTATATTATGGTTATAGTTTAAATAGTTACAAAATATGCGGATACTCTAAATTGTAATAGATTTTGTTGATTGTATTTTTATAGTGTAAATAGTTTTTTTGATTTTCTAAATGCTTTTATACTCATTGAATTAATAATAATAATATTTTTCTAGTTATTGTTTAAACTAAATTAGAGAAGTATTTCCATCTAATGCCCTGAAATAATAGACCTTTTCTATTCTCAATAATATTACTAACTAGTTCAATTATCTTCAGCTTAACCTAAAGGTTCCATTATTTATACGGATATCAAGTCATTGTATTCTTTCGAGTTTTAACTTTCCAATGACTCATTTCTCTAATGTTTTTTTTAAATCATATTTCTCTTACCTTTTTCATCAATAAAAAAATTATAAACGTCAGAGACTTTTGTAATGTATAATTGTTTTCAAAATTATTCTTGTTTTTATCAATTATTCATGTAACTACTCTAAAGTCAAACAAGAAAAAAATGAATACTGATGAAAATATTTATAATGGGTTTAAGGATGCCGTCTATGACTTGTTACATATTGTTGAATATAAATATCTCAATCTATATAATTAATAAGGAATTAAAGAAGGTGACTTAATCCTGAATGAGAAGAATTCTTTCCAGAGTAAAATAGAAATAACTCAAGGATCAGTAAATTTTTTTGGAAAAATAAATCAAATAATAAATAGTGCAAAAAATGTTGTAAATATTTGTATAAATCCCAATTTTGTAAAAAATTGTGCATATAATAATGAAATATGGAATGCTTATAAAAATGCCCAAAGCCGAGGTATACGACTTAGGTATATAACAGAAATTACTGAAGATAATATAGCCCAGTGTAAGCACCTAATGTCAATTGCAGATATTAGACATTTACCAAAAATTAGTGGTATTCTATTAGTGACTGATAATGAATTTTTTAGTGATATAGATCCATTACCATTCTCTGCTTCTTCTTCTCAACTAATGTATAGCAATTTTCAAGATGTAGTAAAACAAGAATTGCACATATTTGATAAGTTATGGAATGAAGGGATAACTGTAGAAGAAAGAATTAAACAAATACAAAAAAGAAAAGATCAAATAGAAACAAGAATTATTGAAACTCCTACACAATTCCATAATTTTATGATATTTAGCTTAAAAGATGCTGTTGAGCGAAATTGGTATTTTGAAGACAAAATATTAAAGATAATTTATGAAAACTATTTTGACTTATTTAAAAAGAATATGAAGGAAACCTTATTACACAAAAGAGTAAATCAAAACAATAAGACAAAATCTGATATAGCCAAAAAAGATAATAATATGATTGGTTTAAGATGCATCGTAAAAATAACTCGAGAAAACGTGGAATTAGTTTCAAAGTTTCTTGAAACAGAAGGTGTTTATATAAGGCATACTAGTAATCCTTTACCATTAAATTTTGAAGTATCTGATAATAAATTTAATCTTTCTATGCGTAGATCCAGTAAAATAAATAACGATACTCCATTTATACTTTCTACACAAAATCCCTCGCTTATAAAATATTATAAATTTGTATTCAATGATCTATGGAGCCAAAGTTTAGATGCTAGAATAAGAATAAATGATATAAGAAATCTTACGCAAGAAGGATTTACAGAACTAATTGAAAATCCTTATAAAATTCAACAACTTTTGATCAGTAATCTAAAAGCAGCAACTACAGAAGTCCTGATAATTCTTCCATCGGTAAATGCCTTCTTTAGATATCAGAAAATAGGTGTATTTAATATTTTAGAAAAAAAAATATTAAATGACAATAAAGAAGAAAACCAGAACAAATTAATAGTTAAAATATTAGCTCCTACTAACAATGACTTAAATAAATCTATAATTAGTATTTACAATAGAATAAAAAAAATAAATTTACAAAAAGAAACTATTGAATTTAGAAGAATAGGGCCATTATCAGAAATTAATACTGCATGTATAATAGTAGATAAAAAAAAATTATTAGTTATTGAATTAAAAGATGATTCCAAAGATAATTTTTTGGAGGCAATTGGTTCATCAACATATTCTAATATTCGATCTACTATTTTTTCCTATGTTTCAATTTTTGAAACTCTTTGGACACAAACAGAATTATATGAAAGTATTAGAGCGACAAATAATGAGCTACAGAGTACAACAGAAGAATTGAAAGAATCGCTACAAATATTAGCAAAGGTAAATCAAGAACTTACAGTAACCAATGAACAATTAAATAAACATGATAAAATTCAAAAAGAATTCATTAATGTGGCAGCTCATGAATTAAGAACACCTACTCAATCTATTGTTGGATATTGTGAAATGATAGATACTTTTCCTGAAAACACACAAAAATATTTAGAACCAGTAAAAAGAAATGCTGAAAAATTGTATAGATTGACAGAAGACATCTTGGATGTATCAAGGATAGAAAGCGGTACTTTAAAACTTGAAAAAATCAAGTTTGATTTAAGAGAAATAATAGTAAGTTTAATTGAAGATCTAACGACAAAGAAGAA
>DASVFI010000131.1:0-3995 GCA_036380115.1 Nitrososphaeraceae archaeon
TATGATATTTACCTTAATCATGCTACAAGTAAAGATTGGCAGAAATTTAGTTAATTTTGGTCTTATAATAGTGGATATGCAAAATGGTTTTGTAAGTAATGGGGGTTCGTATGATAGATTAGGGATGAACATAGAAAATTATCAAAAAACAATTCCAAAAATTAAGGAATTAATTAATTTTTGCAGAAAAGAGAATATTCCAATTTTTTATACAGAAGCAACACGTGAACCAAATGGGATTGATTTACTTATTAATGTACATAATATTCTTCCGAGAACAAGAGAAGAGAGACTAAAAAATCAGAATATACCGATTTGTGTACGTGGAACATGGGATGCACAAACAATTGATGAAATTAAACCAACAGAAGAAGATTATATAATATTAAAAAGACGTGATTCCGCATTTCAAGATACAGAATTAAGGATGTGGCTAAACACTTTAAAGATAAATACATTGATATTTTGTGGAATCGATACTTCTATTTGTGTAGAGACTTCTTTAAGAGATGGATTTAATATTGGGTATGATGCAATATTGATTTCTGATGCTACTGCTTCTGGAATAAACAAGCATTATGATACAACAATAGAAAGAATTAGAGATTATTATGGCATTGTTACAGATTTAAATGATTTGCAAAAAATGATAAAGAAATTAGAACAGATTAACAATGGTGAAATCAAATATGATATTAGGTCTGACGAAAGCATAAGCGAATTTCTTGAAAAACATAAATTAATAGACTTAAGAAAAGGAGTACAGGAACTCACCTATTGAATTACTCTGAAGGAGATTATCTATTTTGTTCTGGTATAGTATTTAGCTTTTGTTATTTAGAACTTTTATTTAGAATAGTTCAGTTATTTCTATTAGAAATATCAATGAGAATGGATTAAATTAGCATGTAACTTGAGCTAATAATTAGATTGACATAATCTGACTATTATAATAAGATAAAAATTTTTTTATTTTATATTTTTGCTTGTTGCTCGGCTGCTATAAGTAACTCTTGTTGGATTTGTCGGGTTTTTAGCTCAAAAGTAATTTTAGAAATATATTCCATTTCTGCTAATTTGCATTCCAAAATTTTTTCATATTGCCATTTTTCGAACTCAGATGAGTCTACCATTTCAATTTTATATTCATTACAAAAATTTAAAACCTTAGAGGAAAAGTTCAGATTTTAATTTCTAGTATTTTTATTTATGAAAATCATCCTATATAACAGAAGATGAGAAATAATCAATGAATTTTTATCACAACACGACTCTATAGAATATATCTGAAATCCGAATGAAGAGTTAAGATTTTTAGAAGATGAAGTCCTGATAGTAGATTTTTTTTAAATTAAATTGAATAAGATGAATATAGTGAATCATTATAGTCATTTATTGGATATAGATTATTAGAAAATGTTAGCATTATAATAAATTTAAGGCTTTAGTCTCTCATACCTCTAAGATAAATCTATAACTCCCAAAAATCAACAATCTTTTATTCTACCTGCTTTTACTATTATTGCTACAACTATAGGCAATAGTATTTTGCAGTTTGGTTCACGGATATTATTGTAGCCTCTGACACCCATTTCTAAAATCCAAAAAGCTAATATTTTCTAATTTTCAATAAATTATTTTATTGATAGAGTATGTTGAATTGCTCTTGCCAATACATATATGACAAAACCTAGTGAAGCATATGAAAAAATATAAGAAATTATCGAGGTAATTTTCAATTACTAGTATATATGATCATTAGGATATTAAGATTTTATAGCATTTTTAGAGAACGATTTTATTATTTGAAATTTTTAGTTTATATAAATAAATACCGATAGCGGTTCTAAAATAAGAGTCTAAGTTATGTAATAATTAGATATAATATTTAATCGTTGTTTTTGAAATTTCCGTTATATATGTTATTCATAAAAATATAAATTCTAATTATTTTATAATACAAGAGAGATTATTCTAATTTTATGATTTCATCCCATGTTCCAGATAAAGAGAGCATGTAATATTTGCTGTGACTTGAACTTTCTAAATTTATGATATCTCCAGATGATATTTGAATTTGAAATGATTTATTTAAGAACTGCAGAAAACTAGGACCAGCTACTATGCTTTTAGCTTCTTTTTCGAGCGGAGAATTATAATATTTTTGCAAGCCTTCAATTAGCCCACCACTGCTAATTTCTCCTACTAATTCAACTAAATCTATAAATTTGGAATTTCTTTTGTATAGTTTAAGTTTTGCCATTATAAAATACCCTGAATTCTAACTAGTTCAACCTATAATATATTATTATCATTATCCTTTTATGCAGTTAAGATATCTGAAATCTGAATGATTCTAAAAGATTCTTTGAATATAAAGTTGTGATAGTTGATTTTATAAATATAATTACAATAAGAAAAATAAAGAGAGAATAGTTAGAATTATCCACTATATACAGATAATTTCCAATTTTCTCAAATTGAGAATCTAGATTTAATCATATTATAGTAATAAAGAAGACGGACTTCACTAATTTGAAGGTATAAATATCTATAATATGTTCGAGTTAATTTCATGTTAAATAATGGTTTTTAACTTGCTCTAACTGAAACTAACTGCTACTCCCTCTCTGTAACTGCTCTTCTTAAATTTATAATACTACTATTTTCTTTCAATAAGTGGAATTTAACCAAATTAATTATTCTCATTATTCACAAACTAATAGTATCAATCAGGTACCAACATTTACTACAGCAAATAATCTGCTACTATCTGACAAGTTTTGTATTGATTTATCAAAATATAACAAAAATAAAAAACAAATAATGATAGAACTAAAATTAGGAGATAAAATTTGTATTGTTAAACCTTCTTCAAATTTAGTTTGTGAAACCATTGTCAGAGGTATATTGCCAAAAAGACATAATGGATTAGAATCTCCTACTGTATATGTTCTTGTTGTAGATAATAAATTTGATTTTTACAATATAACAGAAATAGCAAATACAAAATATCAAATATTGGATAGAGTCTTAGAAAATGTAATAGTAAAAAGAATATTTACAATATATCAATTGGCAGACTTTTTGATAAAGGATTTAGAAAAAGATATAAAAAAATACAAATCCAAATTGTTTATTATAGCTGGAGATTTCTATTTAATGGATGAACAGATAACAAAACATGATAAAGAAAGGTTATATCCTCAAATGATTAAAGCAATCTCAAAGGTTAAAGATTCTATTATTCTTGTCTTTTCGCCTATAAAGTTGTCTGGTTTGATAAATTATACCTAAAACTAAATAAAAGATATAATTAGTTAAAAGAAGATATTTAACCATATTTTATCGACTGTAATAAAGAACTACTAAATAATAATAAATTAATTAAATACATTACAATTGAAGGTCATATTAGATGAAGCCATAAATGATATATACTTAAAGCGTTTTAATATATCTCCAGATAAAGTAATACAGTCTATAGAGAATCCAGTTAGTAAGAAAATAATCAATCTTCAATCTTATCAAGTAATATACGTTCTAAAAAAATTTGAAAATTACTATCTTTTTATAGATGCTAGAAACGAAACCGCCGGAGAAGATGAAGTAAAGATAGATAGCGCGTTTAAGATAGGTGAACTATTATTACAAAATATACCAATTGAAAATCCATTGGCCGTTCTTGAACTATTTGCAAATGAGTTTGGTTATCAGTTAGAAATTGGCGATTATAGGGGTAAGTTTATCCAAAATGTAAAAATAAAAATTCCACATAATTATACTGGCATAAAAAAGAAGATACTAAATAATACTTTGATAACAGATGATGATGGAAGGCTAATTAATGGAACAGTTTTGTCGTCTCTAGTTGCTGATTCTAAAGTTATTGACGAAATTGAACATATAAATATATATCTCTTCTACTGCATAAGCCTAAATAAATATATGTATTACCTAAAGACAAATAATTTGATGTAACATAACACCTTTTA
>DASVFI010000132.1:0-6888 GCA_036380115.1 Nitrososphaeraceae archaeon
AAAAGTTCATAGAGATCGCAGATAATAATGGATTGAAACTAATTGAACCTATAGATTTTGAGTATAAAGATAAGGTTGTTCGATGGAACTCAATAGGTTTGGACTTTACTTTCATCTTCTTTGCTATGAGGAAAGAATAAAAAACAAGGATTTACAATAACAAATAAAGACTACATTTACCCTTTAACATATTGATTCAAAGGAAAATAGATCCAAATTGGAGTTCATATTTATATGACAAATCACCGTACTGTAGTAGTAGGCCGTCAACAAACCATATTGATAAGTAATAAAATAAAGATTCGTTTTTTAGCAATTAAAATCATAAACAACTTTATAAAATACCAATAATACAAAGAAGGAGAAGGCTATGACAACAAATCAAAGTGAAATATGTGATAATTGTGGTTTGAAGAATCCATCAGCTTTATTAGAAGTAATAAAAGGTAGAGGAGGAGATATACAGAAAGAAACCGACATACAACTTTGGTGTTTAGACTGCATACGTGGAACTAGACAAGGAACATAACTAGAATTATTTATTTATTTAATAAGTTAATAATGTGATATAATTTTATTGTCAGTCCTCTAAGGGCAGTGCAATATAGAATGCCACGACAATATTTTGAATCCTTGTCTATCTGTATTTTAGTGTATTCACATTACTAATCATACTATTTAAAAAATTTGAGAAAACTAGTTAATTAGTTAATTATTGCCATAACCTAGCCGATTGCAGATGGCCTCATTTCTACAATTGACTATGAAGGCCAGGCTATGGCACTTGTTGACAACTATTGAATATGTATGCTTAAACAGACCTAAGTAATAAAATATTAATAATTGGAGATAATTTATTGGTAAAAGAAGAAGAACCACAGCCTACAATGAAAAGTAAATTTAATGAACCACCATTAAATGAACGAGAAATAATAGGCTATGGGTATTTGGATGTAAATATATGTATTAATAATATAATATTTATTAGTTATAGCGATATTAATTTATTTATTGTATTAGTATGGTCATATTTGTCATACTTGGTTAGGTTATATATTCACATTGTCAATTATAATACCTAAATTTAGGAAATTTAATTAATTGTTATAGTCTAAATGAAATTATAAAATAATAATTATGATAAAACTATTTAATAGTATTAATAACTAAGATATTAAAATTTGTTCATAACAAGTATAAATCAACAAATATAGAAGATGCAGATAAAGAAATACTTGATATTCGTAATGAATTACCTGAAAAGACATACAATAGAATAACTGATATTGTGATAGAAGTTGGAAATTTAAGATGATGAGGAATTATGAAATATAATTTTTAGACAAGATGTATAAAATATGATGATGACATCAACTTCATCATCTCCTCAATTTACATGTCAAACCAGTGGACAATGATTAGAACAGAAATCAAGATTAGAAAGACATGTCATTATATCACATCCATAACCAGCATCATCGGCTGCAGATGTTGAAAAAGTCTTGAATAAGATTTGCAAATCCAAAGATGAAATAATAAGTTACACCTTTTTTCAATCTTATTCAAAAGTAAAGGTAAAAAATAATGTTAACGCAATAGGATCATATAATTAAAGTAATGTTACGCTACAAATATATATCTAATATAATAAAAAACTTTTTAATAGTATAGAAATTTTGAGTTTGTGATATTATAATAGAGGAATAATAATAAATAATATTACTTCGTTATGATTATAGAGTTGAAATTATCCTATTCACCAAACATTCAAGGGGTTCTAGAGAATATTTCGATTTCTCAAATAAAACCATTTAAATTTTATTACAGGAACAACGATAATGATGAGGAATTAAAAAATCTTCAATTCTCTTTACGACAACATGGTCTTTTGCAATCAATAATAGTAAGAAATTCGGGAAGTTTTTATGAAATTGTAACAGGTCATAGAAGATATCAAGCATGTAAAGCATTAGGTTGGAAGAAAATACTTTGTCATATTATAGATGTGACCGATAAAGAGGCTTTTGAAATATCTTTAATGTCTAATTTACAACGCAAACAACTGGATCCCATTGAGGAAGCTCAAGCCTTTGATAAATATCTCTCTAGTTATAGGTGGGGTAATATTACTGAACTAGCACAAAAAATAGGAAAGAGTCGGAGCTATATTTATCGTAGACTCAAGTTATTAGACTTTCCTTTAGATATATTAACTGCAATTTCTGATTCACAGATTGGTCCAAGTATATTAGAAGAATTAGCATCGATTAAAGATAGCACATTTAAACAAAAATTATCAAATGATGCTTTAGAAAAAAAATACTCATGTCAGCAAATCCGTCAAATAAAAAAATCATGGGATGATCAAAAAATAAATGATAATTTTCAGTTTGAGGACGAAAATAAAGATGCCTACACAGATCAATTGCAAATAGATGAAAGCATACCAAGATTATTTAATAAGATGATAATATTATTAAAAAATGCAAGCAGGAATATAGCGCCAATCATAGAGGATTCTGAAGGAGATTGGATTATTTATAATACATTTATGCAACACAAAAAGATAATAGATACTCAAATTGATACCCTGATAAAAGAAAAGAAAAAGATAAAGTCAATTTAGTACATAATATTAAAACAGGGAATAATGATTGAATTTGTAAAATTGTTTGGTACCGAACAAATTTTATTATGAATACTATTTTTGTTAATGTATAGTAATATTATCAATTGAATAATATAGTTCTATATATGCCGTGGGAGAATAGTTCCAATCTATCGTGTGATGTCATCTATATGAAATATCCAGCAAATTGGATAAAAAATTTATTCAAATTGTAGATAACATATTTACAATAATTTTTTGCAATAAGTAAATTACTTATTCTTATTATTACAAGATTTTTGTTATTGATAACATCTTCTTTTTCAAATCATTTTATTAAATAATGATCTTGATTATGAATTTGAACTTATACTGATTATACGTATAATTATTTTATATTTTAAAGTATATACAAAATAACATGAGTGAGAAAACTGGAATGGATAATTCAACTTATGATATAATGTATGTTTTAGGGAAAGATGCTGATTTTCTATATGATACAATTGATAGATATATTCATGATGCAGAAAATGCTAACGAATCTGAGTTAGTGGAACTATGGAAAACTATTAGAAATGATCGTCATAGACATGTAGATATGTTAAGAGATGCTTTAGAGAAAGAATTTCATCCATAGAATCTATAATTGCAATAATATTATTTCATTTAATAATAAACTAGAGTATGCATAATACAGAATTGACTGATGAGCAAAAAATAAAAGTCGAAGAGCTATTATCATCTTTAATAACAAATAAAGAACATTCTCATGAACCTGATCTTCGACGTGCCTCTGTGATTCTTTATGAGCTTAACAGATTAGGCTTTACATTTATAGATTTAGATATAGACGAAATTCTCAACAAGTCAAAAGAAAACTATTCCAATACAATTAAACAACATCTAAGAAATATGGCAAACTCTTATGCAATTCTTGTAGAAGGAATGAAAAATACTGATGAAAGTGATATTTTAATAAACAGAGTGGATTCAATCTTTAATAAGTGAAGATAATAGATTCTCATAAATTTTGTTTATTGTAGTTATTGCTTAATATCAATTGTTGACTATTTACAACAAAAATAAAAGAGATTTTAGATTTTAATATTTTATTCCACAATTTCTATAACTAATAGCTTGATAGAACAATTCATTGAGACTCGATCCATTATTATTGTAAAATTGATTCTATAAGTATCTCATTCATGTTCGATTAGGCTTTTCTATAAGTTCTTTTCTAATTTTATCAGTAGATAAAACAACAGCATTTATCAAAGGGGCAAGCTCATTTGCTAATGTTGTTTTTCCGACACTAGGATAACCGCAAACTAGTATAATCAACTAAAAAAGAGTTTATAATTGCGATTCATGAAAAGTATAGACGATCATAAAAACGAAAGTCGTTGTTAAATTAATACGATAATGAAAAACGTTATAATATTACTAAAGGACAGACCTAAATAGATCTGCCCTTCCGCATTTTGCAAAAATCCATCCTATTCATATGCTCAATTAATTGGCGATCGGAGTCGAGTCATCTGTTTTTGTCATGCAATCAATCAATTGCTGGAGTAGGTACAAGATGATTGAATGACAATATTATGTATATAATAACATATATTTATATTTTGACGTCAACATATGTTAATAATAATGACTATTCATTATAATCTTTTAATATGAAAATAAATAGTATATTCAATATAAAAACTATATTTGATTATAAAATTTTTCAACAAATTAAATTACTTAGGATAATTTTGTTAATTAACAATGTTAATCAAATTATAAATAAATTAATTGATAAATTTTCTTTGATGTTGGATGATTTAATTTATGAACAAAAGGGTAAAATATCAGGATATAGAGTTTTAGACAAAGAAGATCTAACAATAATTAAAACTACCAATATAGATAATGATATTATAAATAGAACAAATTTAATAGAAATAGTAACATATCATGGATTTTAAAAGGCAGTGAAAATGAATGAATAGAATAATCGTTACTACTCTTATAAGTTCTAGTTTTGTTGTTGTTGTTTTATTGTTATACTTTGGTTTAACAATAGGAGAAGAAAAAGAAAACTACAAAAAAAATAATATTGTAAATAATATAGAGATATCTGCTCAAGAAGAAAATGAATCGCCTGTTGTTAAAAATTCAAAGGTAATACCATATTCAGGTATTACTTATGCAGACATTGTAAATAGTCGTGATATCAATCTAAATAGTTTTACAGTATCTGCATGGTTTAATACAACAATGAATGTCACTGGACAAATAGATAATGCTTTTTTAATAAATAAAGGAGGATTTGGAACTGATAGACAAGGATTTAACCTTAATTATGGAATATGGCTAGGCGATAGAGAAAGAGTTAATGGAGGATTTGAGACTCCAACTGGAGATGATTATTATTTAACTTCACAAGGTTCTTACGCTGATGGAGTTTGGCATAATGCGATTCTAACTTTTGATGAGAAACAACACCTGTTAAAACTATATATGGATGGCTTGGAGGTTGCAACTAATACGACAAATACAGGAATAACACCTGATACCACAGGGAAACAACCTATCAGATTGGGAGCAAACTCCCTAGTTGAAAATGGTATAATAAATGGAAACTATACAGGACAATTAGATGATATACAAGTATGGAACTATGCTTTTACTAAAGAACAAGTAGCAGACTTGTTTAATACAGAATCAAATATCCCTCGATAAAAACAACAGTTTCAAATAAAATTTTATAATATTAAATCTACAATGTTAGAGAACTGGCAGATAGGTCTACAACTTGCTTTCCTAATAGACGTTATAATTGCACTTGCTGCTGGATTTGTTATATGAGTAGAAAGAGAATCAAGAGGTAAACCTGCTGGCATTAGTACGAATTCTCTGGTAATCGGGGGTGCAATGCTATTTACATATCTCTCTGCTGCTGTTGACCCTAATTCAACTTCACGTATAGCAGAACAAGTTGTCAGTGGGGTTGGATTTTTGGGAGCAGGGATGATTCTTAAGGGAGAAGTAGATAAAAAATTATAAACTTGACTACTGCAGCAAGTGTTTGGTATTCTGCAGCCATAGGAATGGCTATTGGATTTCATTTTTACATAATAGCATTAGCAGCAGTCATATTTGCTGTAGTGGTGCCTCGTATACCTCATATTTCAAAAATAAAAGATGATGTAATGGATGATCAATAATGAATTTATAAAAAAAACAAGACTATGTTTCCAAATTTATCATTATTAGTCATTTTGGATAAACAAAACTACACATATTACAAACTATTGAATGTCAATCCTCATCGTCTCTTTCAGTCCACTCATTACTACCACAAATTTATATGTTGCTATAAAACCTTACATATTAATATTAAAATTTTTTTCTCTTGTTCCTTTAATCTCTAGTATATAATTCTCGGCGTCTGTTGTTAGTGTCCCATTGATTTTGTATACGTTATCTTGTCTGAATTGACTTATTCCTACTTCTAACATTCCTTCTATTACTTTAACATTTTCACCATTTCTCTCAAGTTCTTCTGCCGTCTTCCAAGAAGCACGCAATTCCATTGCTTTTTTGGATTCTCCTGTGTCAATGGTTATTCTTCCTGCTAATGACCTTTCACCTGGAATCCTTTCGGCTTGCATAGTTCCACCTTCAAGGTGGTACTCACAATTGCCAGAAGGACATAATTGACTTGAATTACTAAGGACAAGTGCAAAGTCAGAAACTTGATAATAATCATCAAGAAATTCATTTTCATGTGGCACTAGTTGAATTTTTGCGATAAGTTCGGGTTGAGTATTATCATTTATTTCACTTTTATCTATGCTATAATTAGATTGAAAATCTGGCATCTGTAGAGTTTGACTAAATCCATCCATACTAAGACTTGGTAATGTCAAAATTAGAATTGTCACAACCATAGTTGTTGCAGATAAAATAATTGGTTTAGTATCAATTTGTATCATAAGTATAACATCAAATGTTCCTATATAAAATTTGCAATACCAAATAGAATGGATAAGGTGATTAAACCGTAATTAGTCAAGAAAAGATATACAACCTATATATCTCCTATAGATCACTATACTATCTATTATAATTGTAATATTTATAAATTATATAAAAATGTTGTTCAGACTATAACTTCAACGATAAGATAATTTTGTTAAGTAACAGTGTTAATCAAATATTAAATATTCTGTAACCTAAAAAAGATTACACTCTTCAAGTGAGGGTTAAATAAACCTAATATCATA
>DASVFI010000133.1:0-15566 GCA_036380115.1 Nitrososphaeraceae archaeon
AAAAAGAGAGTGATTTAAAAGATAAATAAATTAAATGAGACACTTTATTGGATGTATAATTTGACATTAACCCTTATAATAAATGAAAGCTAATATAGAACACTATGTGTTTCATGAATGAAATACCAGAAAAAGAATCAATACCTAATAAGAAACTTGAAAAAGAAAAACAGCAAGAAAATAAATCTAATCAAGAAGAGAAACCAATTATGGTAACTGCTGCATAAAAACTATATTAAACATTTTTTATTTCTTATAACAACAGAAGCAAATTTTAAAATTTTTAATCTAAATCTATGATGAAAGTGAGAATAAAATTTAGCTTTTTTTGTTGTTTAATATTTTGCAAATAATCTTAACTCACCCATTGATAACAAAATTCAATCCTATTACTGTAATGGTTACTGTAAAAATAAAATCGACTCAATTAAATCTGTTATTATATGAGAAGATAAGTTATGGATCATATTTGTTTTCATCTAAAATAGATTACAAAATTGATGGTAATTCAAAAAATATAAACAATAAAATATAATAATTTGAACATTTTATAATTAACCTCATTTCCCAGAATCTTTTTTATATTTTCTCTTTCCTAAAGTAATCCTATGCAAATTTTTTTCAGCGGTGATGTTATGCTCGGTAGACTTGTAAATAATGTACTTGCAAATAATGAATTCACTTATGTATGGGGGGATACTATAGATATTATTAAAGGAGCTGATTTTTCTCTTATCAATTTAGAATGTTCCATATCTTTAAGAGGAAAAGAATGGAATAAAACTTTTAAAGTATTTCATTTTCGGGCACATCCTGATGCTATTAATGTTTTGACTTCTGCTGCCATTGACTATGTTGCTCTAGCAAATAATCATACATTAGATTATGATGTTGAAGCATTACTAGATACAGTTAATTTGCTTTCAAAGAATAATATCTATCATTCTGGTGCAGGCAAAAACTTAGAAGAAGCAATGGAACCAGCCTTTATGAAAAAGAAATTAAAACCTAAGTCAAATAAAATTTGTTGGACTGAAAATTATGATTATGAAGAAAACAATATCGACAAAAATGCTATAACAATTGGAGTAATTTCTTTAACTGATAATGAGCCACAATGGGAAGCAAAAGGTAACTCAGCTGGAATAAATTATATTCCAATAACATTAGATTCTGAGATATATTATTATAGACTTAAAAATTGTATTGAGAAAGTTAGGAAACAATCAGATTTAGTTATTGTATCTTCTCATGTAGGACCACATTTTAGAGAAAAACCTTCGGAAAAATATGTAAATTTTGCACATACGATATTAGAATTTGGAGCTGATATTTATTGGGGACATAGCAACCATATGCCCCAAGGAATAGAGATTTACAGACATAATAATGATAAAGATAATAACAATAGTAACACCAACAATAACAAAAAAATAATAATGTATGATTGTGGAGATTTTATAGATGATTATGCCATTGATTCTAATTATAGAAATGATTTATCTTTTATTTTTCTTTTGCATTTGAATATAGATAAGAAAAACTATCAACTTGAAAATAATAACAATAATGCTAATAACAACAAAGAAAATGTACTATTACGAAATGGTATAATTGAACTTATTCCTATAAAAATAAATAAGTTTAGAGTTAATACTATTCCATTTGATGATAGTGATGCTGATCTAATAATAGCGAAGATGTTTAAAAGATGCACAAATTTAGGAACTAAATGTTTAATAGATAAAAAGAAAAAAAGAATAATAATTCCTCTATGATGTAAATAAATAATTTACATATCTGCTAAGAAACCAATTGCTTAATGATTAATGTTTCAACACCTTTTTAAATTTGGATATTGAATTTAAGTATACATTATTTGAATTAATTGGTTGGATGTTTAATTTTTTTATTAATATTTTCTTTATCTAATATCCTCGTAAATATGTTCTATTTTTATTAACTTGACCTGCAAATTATCTTTAATGATATTAACACCTTCCGAAAAAGAATCTAATTTCTCCATAATATTGGTACGAATTGTTATTCATAATTACATTGGGATTCTTTGATTAATTTACTTAGATTAATTTACTTAGACTTAAAATAAAATTTACCCATTTTGGACGACTATTATATATAAATTATAACTTTTATCCGTATTACCCGTACTGCCATAAGTTTAGTTTGAGTAGTAATTAATTGAAGTATCTGGAATTATATAATTGTAGATGAAATGATCAGATCACATTTATCGTTCCATGCATCCAAGGATGTAAAGTACAACCAAATTCAAAGGAGCCAACTTTATCAAATTGATATGTAAACTCTTCATTTTGCTTTAATAGTGAATTAAATAAAAAAAACCCTTTGCTGGTTATAGTATGAGGTGTTTTTTCTTCATTTATCCATGTTATTGCTTGTCCTTTGGTTATTATTATTTCATTTGGATTGAACGATATATTAGTTGCAGGATGAAATGATCCTTTTGGAATATGAATAGTTAATTCCGAATTGTAATCATTATGATTGCTTATAGTTCTAATCTGATTCACTTCATCTGTAGATATTTGTTTATTGAAATTATATGTATAACTGTTAATGGTTGAACTGGATTGCAGATTTTTATTATTTAGAGAGTTTATAGATTTTCCATGTTCTTGAGCTAGAAGAAAACTATTATCCTTTTCAATTTCCAGCAAGAACAAAGTTAGGGATAATCCTATTCCTACTGCAAGAAACATATTAAATTTTAAAAATCTGTTATTCATAGAATATAAAAGATCATCATTTTAATTAAATAGAATGTATCTAATCAAAGCGATTGCAATTGTTTGTAATTATGATTCTAATATCATTGTTAAATTAAGTCATTAAAATTAATTATAACTTAAATTAATGTATGTAAATAAGAAATTTTTGGACAAATTTATTATATCATTGTTTTTAATATTATGATAAAAATTCTTTAACTTAAGAGATTTGATTATAAAAAAGGGAATTAACTTATAGGATCTCTTGAATATTTAATCTTTAAAATCAATAAAAAAGTATTAATGGCTACTGCAATAGAATTTGCTATAGATATAAGTAAATCATTTATACCTATTCCATAGATTACCCACAAACCAAGTCCAATTATTAATACTACCACTAACCAAATTGATACATCATCTGTTTTTCTTGTCTTTAGTGCTTTAATTATTTGAGGAATACTACTGGATACTGCAAAAACAGTAGCCATGATACCTATGATAGTTACTATAATAGTTGGCAAGGTTCAACTATATCTACAACATTATAATAGTATTGTTCTTTCTTTTACAATTGTAGATTAGGAACTATCTAGTGTAAATTTTCAATATCAAATTTTAGTCATGGCTGAAATAAAACGAGTTATCAGACAATGAATGTAAATTCATTTATATTCTAATTACTGCCGAATGTATGTAGAGTGTATAAATGTATTTAATTAACCTTATTTCATAATGTTTTAGTTAACCTTATTTCATAATGTTTTAGTTAACCTTTTTGAACGTATTTCAATAATATATTTTAAACTAAAGAATATCAATAATAATTGAAGTATATATCCACCTATAATTAAAACAATTGCATTTAGTGGTTTAGAAAAAGTCAACATTAAATTTACATGTGGAGGAGCAAGGGTATTACCAATTATTACCAGCATTGCAATAGGTATACAAACGTATAATGCTTTATTGTATCCTTTCCATATAAAAAGAGTGAGAATAATAAAAGATGCTTCCAATCCTAATGCTCTATAAAAAAACTTTGGATTACCAAATGGAATAGCAATTAAACCTACAACAACTATAGCAATTAAGATACTTAATGTTATTTTTTTAGAATCCATATAAATTATTTCTAAAACTATAATTTAAGGTAAGTTATTGTATTCGAAAAAATGTAATAATATTAGAATTCCTTTTTTTATAAAAGTGATATTATAGGTTAATGGTTAACAAGACATTATCGTATTCAAGAATATCATGGAATTAATGAATATTCATCTACAAGAATTTTCTGACAATAAAATTAAATAACTAAAACCATAAGAAGATCGCCTAGAAAACGAAATGTATTATTAGTATGATTACTAAAGTTTGAGCTTGATTTTGTCAATTAATACTGCTTAACTGATTTAAATGAGGAAGTATATAGAAAATACCTTGACCCTTAATATTGCAGTACTAGTAAAACTAGAGCCGGATTTCTCAGAAGGTAGTGTTAGTTATAATCCAGATGGAACTTTAAATAGAGCAGAAACAAAGAGTAGATTGGGAGCTCATAGTGCTATAGCATCAATGGCTGCGTTTTATACCAAAGTAAGATATGGAGGATATATTTCAGTCTGTACCATGGGTCCCCCAATGGCAGAAATTGCCCTACAAGAAGCTCAAGCACTTTGTGATGCTGATGATCTTTATCTCTACAGTGATCGACTTTTTGCAAGTGCTGATACTTTAGCCACTGCAGAGGTTTTGAACAATGGAATTAAGAAAATGAATACTGGAAAACAAATGGACATTGTATTTTCCGGACATCGGGCATCTGATGGAGAAACTGGTCAAACAGGCCCGCAGACTGCATGGAAATTAGGATTTACTTTTTTAGGGAATGTAATTGATTTTGATATCGATCTGATAAATAGATTTGTTATTGCAAAAAGAATTGTTGCTTTGCCAGGACTTTATGATATAATAGAAGAAATTCAAGCGCCTCTACCAGTATTTATTGCAATAGATCCCTTATACAAACCAGTTTTCGATACCTTATCTCTTAGATTGACCTCTTCAAAATATTACAAAGAAGCAAAACGTAGAGCCGAAAGTTATAAAACTTACCTAAAAGTTCTAAACCATGAGAATCTAGAATTAGATCCCAAACAAGTTGGTTTGCCTGGATCCCCAACAATTGTTCATAAAGTTGAAAAGATTCCAAAAGCTAGAACAAATAGAAGTGCAGAAATAATAGAAGGGACAAATCGTGAAGGGCTAGCAAATTCAGTAACTAAACTCTTACAGTTAATACAAAAATAAATAGGGAATACTGGTAATCATTATGTTAAATAAAATAAGAAATAATCACAAAACAAATATAAACGAAAATTATAGACACTTATTTGTAATAATTGAATCAATTAATAATAATATAGTTCCAGCAAGTCTTGAAATGCTCGGAGAAGCAAGAAGGTTAATGGATCATTTTAATATGACATATCATTCAAATGAAAAAGTTATTGCTGTTCTTTTAGGAGATGGTATAAAAGACTTATCTCAAGAACTTATATTTTATGGCGCCGATGCTGTTATCTGTGCAGATGATCCAAATTTAAGATATTCAATTAACAAAATTTATACTAAAATAATCTCTCAAATAGTATCTGATCCTAACTCTATTAAGGAAATTTCACCAGATTATGTATCTGAATTTAAAAAACCACGATATATGTTCTTTTTAGCAGATAATATAGGTAGACATTTATCAGCAACAGTATTAGCAGAATTAGACTCAGGCCTAGCTTCAGATATAAATAAATTGGTAATAAGTGATTTAGAAATAAAGCATCAACATAAAACAAATGGAAAAACCATTAACTACCAAAAAATCCTCGAAATGTATAGGCCTGATTTTTCTGGGTTTCTTTGGACAACTATATTATGCCTCGATAACAAAAATCCTGAAATTGAAAAAGAATTCCATCCTCAGGCATGCAGTATTATTCCTGGAGCTTTCCAACCAATTACAAAAGATACGAAAAGGACTGGAACAATAGTTGACTACAAACCAAAGTTTGATCAAGATGATCTAAAAATAAAAGTTTTGAAACAAGAAATGGTTAAAAATCCTTTTCAGTTTGAAAATTATAAAGTTATTATTAGTTTTGGAAGAGGAATCAAAGAAAATCCACAAGAGAATATTAAACTTATAGAAAAATTAGCCAAATTCTTGGATGCAGAAATAGGAATATCATTACCAGTATCAAAGAGGATTTTTCCTTTAAATGAAAAATTTGATTCATTATATATAACTCCTAATAGAGTTATCGGAACTAGTGGTCGAAAGGTCACTCCTAAAATTTATATTGCAATTGGAATTAGCGGAGCAGTACAACACTTAGAAGGAATGAAAGAATCTGACTTTATCATTGCTATAAATCCGGATGAAAATTCACCAATCAAAGATGTATGTGATATCTTTATTAAAGGACAGATGGAAGATGTGATCCCACTTCTTCTAGAAGAATTAGAGAAACAATTGGGACAAACAAAAGAAGAAAAAGGAAAAGAAATTCAAGTGAATACATATGGAAAATTGTGATGTAACCATAGTTGGCGGAGGCTCAGCTGGATTAGCCGCACTTAAACAACTTTCTAGTTTGGGTAAACAATCTGTTTTGTTGGAATCTGGTAAAGATATTGGTTCTAAAAATGTGTCAGGAGGTATTTTATATTCAAAAAAACCAGATAATGGAAAAGTATACAATGTGGAGGACATTTATGGAGAAAGGTTTCTTACGGAATCGCCATATGAAAGGCTAATTACTAAATATATTTTGAATACTACTTCAAAAGATAAAGTCTTTTCTATAGATTTAACTGAAGCACACGATTACCAAACAAATTTTGGATGTTCTGTACTACTAAATAAACTAAATTCGTGGTTTGCAAAAGAAGCCCAAGAGTCAGCAGAAAAACAAGGTGGTGGGATCATTACTGGAGTACATGTAAGATCTTTAAAATGGGATGAAAATAGTTCAAAAATAATAGTAGAAACTGATGAACTTGCAGAATTTGAAACCAAAGCAGTAATTGCTGCTGATGGTGTAAACTCTGAGATTGCAGAAATGGTAAATGCAAGAGAAAAATTTTCTCCAAATGAATTATATCAAGGAGTAAAAGTTATTGTAAAGTTACCAGAAAAATTAATTGAAGATCGTTTCAATCTAGCTAATTCAGATGAAGGAGCAGCATATCTTTTTGCAGGGGACATTTCTCTAAGTCTTATTGGAGGTGGATTTCTTTACACGAACAGGGATTCTCTTTCTATCGGCGGTGTTTATCATTATAATTCTTTATTAAAAAGTCCTATAGAGCCTGCACAAATAGTGAATGCAATGTTAAATAATCCTATGATTAGTGAATTGGTAAAAGATGATGTTCCTTTGAAAGAAATAGATAAAACTATTCCAAAAGAGGAACAAGTAAGAAAGTCTTTTGCTATTACAAAAATAATCAATAATTGGAATGAAATAAGGCAAATTTACTATTCAAATAAATTAAAGAAACAGTTGATTGATGATGGAAAATATAAATCAGAAGATGAAATAAAGTCAAAGCTTGAATACTTTAACCAAAAACTTACTGATGACTCTAATATTAAATTTATTACCAATTATGTAGAACTAGAATATAGTACTAAATTGATTCCTGATGGAAAGCGTGGTAGAATGAAAAAACCATATTATAAAAATATCTTATTTTTAGGTGATGCTGCTGGACGAGGTATATTCTTTGGACCTCGAATAGAAGGATTGAACGTAGGGATGGATGATGCTGTTAGAGCTTCTTTTGCCATTGCTAGATCATTAGATAAGAATAACTTTGATTCTAATTACCTGGGAGAATTTTATACACAATCAATAGAAGAAAGCCCTTATACTTTAGACATGAAAAAAATTGATAAAGGATATCTAGATGTAATTTTAAAAAATACAAGAAAAGAAATTCCTTCTGGTAGTTTGGGACAAAAATATAAAATACTGTTAAAAATTGCATCGAATAATCAGTTACGAAATTTTTTTATCACATTACTTAATAAATATGGATATACACGTTTACTTTCATTAATAGAATCTGATGATGTTTACTTTAAAGGCCCAATTAAAATTGCTGACAAGTTAGGAAGAAGAATATCCTCTTCTTATAAGCCACAAATACCAACTATCCAAGATAGAGTTGCTAAATTAAGCTATCATGAGGATACAATATCTCATATAAAAATTCTAAATTCTGAAAAAGATTTTCTAAATAAAATGGTAGTACTTTGCCCAACCAAATGTTATAGCCATGAAGGGGATAAAGTTATACTACAACATGAAGGTTGTATTGAGTGTGGGACTTGCTCACTAAAAACTGAATGGAGGCATCCTCGAGGAGAAAAGGGTGTATTTTATAAATATGGCTAATCGTATTCTTTTTTATTTGTATTTTGTCGAGGATAATAATAAATATAATTTTGTTATTATGTGTTAATTCAACAATTTAAATTATTTTTATTCAGTAGTCTTTCCATTATAAATTAAAATTTATATTATATTTTTATTTTATAAAAATGAGATTATACTTCTTCTTTACTTGTTTTAAATATTAAAGAGTTAGTAAGGTACTTTTCCCTAACACTAACCATATTGTTAAATGCTATTATTTTTATTTTCTATATTCAAGCTTTTTCTTTTCACGTATAAATTCTTCATCATTTAGTGACTTATCTTCTTCAGGTACTTCTTTGTTTAGATTTTCCACTGAATCTTTATAAATTGCTATAGCAGTATATTGTAAATCACTATCTGTGATTGTAGAAGATTCACATTGATATTTCATATCAATAAATTCGAATGTATTTCTGTTTTTCTCTTGTTTGTATTTTAACCAGCTATTTACTTGGTTGATCAGTCCATCAAATGATTGTGTTTGAAAAGATTTTAGCCTGATTTCTTTTTCTCTTTCTTTCATTTGTATATATTTCACCTTCATTATTAAAATATTGATTGTTGTTTATGTGTTGACTTTGCTATTTCTTTTTGTTTTATAATTCCTTCCTACTCTATTTTGTTAATCCATTCTTGCTCAAATAAAAGCAAGAAAAGTCAAGTGTATGGTAACTATTGAATCTATCTATTTGTATTTGATGCTTTCAATAAACTACTATTGCTATATCTATATCTTCATTGCCTAAGTATATCATAGATGGACCTAATCTAGATAATAGTAATATGGTATTCTCTCTTTACACAATTAATTCAATATAGTGACCTCTCAGCCATTCTCTGTTACAGTAATTTCCTATTAATGCACTCATGCATTAGCCATTCCTAATGTTTAAGTTTGAGGAAAATTATATAATACTCCCAAATCTAAAATTATGTGTATAAAATAAAATAATATATTAGTAGTATAACATCTATAATACTTATGAGATGCATGATAATCGAAATAATAAGATTTTTGTAAAACTCTTTGATGGTAAAACTTTGGATGGATGGAAGATGGCTGGCAAGGGTAATTTTCTTATCATTGAAAATGAAAAGGCATTACTAACATATGGCGGAATGGGATTATTATGGTATTACAAAAAGAAATTCAAAGATTTTATCTTAACTCTTGAATGGAAAGTCTCAAACAGAAGTGACAATTCTGGAGTATTTGTAAGATTCCCTAATCCTTATAATGATCCAAATATAGCAATTGAATATGGATATGAGATTCAAATTGATGATACTGGTTTACCTGATGGTGATCCTATTCATAAAACAGGAGCAATCTACAATTATAAAGGTTCATCACTAAAAACAAAAAACATATCTAAACCATTAGTAGTAGGAAAATGGAATACTTTTGGTATCTATGTAATACAACAATCATATTCAGTAACTTTGAATCAAGAAAAAATAGTAACAAATTTTGTTGGAAATAAGTCATTAGAAGGTTTTATAGGATTACAAAATCATGATGATAGGTCCAAAGTGTATTTTAGAAATATTATGATTAAGGAATTACAAAGCTAAAAATGTCTTATACACTATTGGTATGTTATAGTTATAGTAACATTTTGATATATTTGAAATTTTATGTTATTTAGCATAGAATTTTATTATTATTCATTTGTTTTAAAAATATATTTTATAGAGATAATTTCAATTGTTAACACAACAGCTATAAAAATAGGAAGTAGTAATTGGAAAGAATATTATAGTAAAAAATGAAATTTTATTTATTTTCGGTTTTTTCGTTATTTGGATTTGTTTTTAAAAGTGACTTTAAACTATCATATCTTTCAGGAATATGATCCATAGATAAAGCCTTTTCTATTTCCTTTGTATATGGTTGTCCTCGTTCAAATGATTCTGCAATTTTACTTGGAAATTCCATGTTTACTTTTGGTGGTAATGGTAGTTCATAAGGATCTACA
This sequence comes from Nitrososphaeraceae archaeon, assembly GCA_036380115.1. Taxonomy (GTDB): domain Archaea; phylum Thermoproteota; class Nitrososphaeria; order Nitrososphaerales; family Nitrososphaeraceae; genus TH1177. Next base: position 10,216 of record DASVFI010000133.1, read on the forward strand.
TATGCTTCTACAATAGTAGGTAATTCATCTTCTTCTCTCATTGCCGTCTTAAGTATAGATTTTATTTCTTCTATCTTTTTTATTGTGTATCCTTTTCCGCCACATGCTTCAGCAAATTTTGCATAATCTATAGGTGTAAATTCTACTGCATATTCTGGATTTCCAAGAAATGCCATTTGTTCCCATCTAATCATACCTAAGAGATTATTCTTTAAAATTATAATTTTAATTGGTAACTTGTATTGAACTGCAGTAGCAAATTCGCCCATTAACATTGTAAATCCACCATCTCCAACAAATGCTATCGATTGCCTATCAGGAAAAGCGATCTTTGCAGCTATTGCATATGGCAACCCACATCCCATTGTTGCCAAGGTGCCAGATACTGAAAATTTCATTCCAGATCTCATTTGCAAAAAACGTGCTGCCCAAACGGTGTTATTTCCACTATCTACAGATATAATTGCATTATCTTTTAATTCTTGTGAAACTGCATTCGCAATAACCTGTGGTTTAATTGGATTATCATGTATGTTGCTTTGTTCTTTCATTATTTCATTCCATTTTTCCATGGATTTTTGCATTGATTGTAAAAATTCTAAACTTACATTTTGACTATTGTTTTTGAAATCATTTTTAATAACATTATTATTGTTAAATACTTTATCAGTCAATAAAGGAAGTAATTCTGATAAAACTGTTTTTGAATCTCCGACTAGACCTATTTCAATAGGATATCTTAATCCTATTCTTTCTGCCTTGACATCAATTTGAATTCCTGTTGCTTGTCCAGGTTTTGGGAGATATTCCATATATGGAAATGATGTTCCAATCATTAGCAAAGTATCAGTTTCCTTCATTGCATCACTCGAGGGGTCAGTGCCAAGCATCCCTATTCCACCTAAGCTCAATGGATGATCATCAGGGACAACAGCTTTTCCAAGCAATGCTTTGACAATGGGTGCGTTTAGTTTTTCTGCTATTTTTATGACTTCTCTTGAAGCATTTAATGCTCCTTGTCCGACCAAAATTACAATTTTGTTTCCTTTATTAAGTATTTTCGCTGCTTTTTCTATTAATCGTTTGTCGGGTAATGCAAAAGAATCAAAAACATCTGACGTATGCCCCGGAACCTTGTGTTTTGAATAATTCCCCTTTAATCTTTTTTCCTGTACATCTACTGGTATGTTAATATGGCTAACTCCTTTACGCGAAAGAGCAGTTCTACATGCAAGATCTACTGCCATCTCTGCTTGCTCTGGCACATTTATCATTGTATTGTAAGAGGCAACATCCGAGAAAAGTTGTAAAAGTTTCACATCTTGTAAAAAACCTGAATTCATTATATCTGAAAAAGTACTGCCTGTAATAGCAACAACTGGCATATTATCTGCCTTTGCATCATATAATCCATTTAAGAGGTGAATTGCTCCAGGGCCAGAGGTCGCAACACATACTCCTATCTTGCCTGTATATTTTGCATATGCACAAGACATAAGAGCAGCTGATTCTTCATGTCTAACAAGGACAAATTTTATTTTGTCTTGTCTTACTCTTAAGGCTTCTATAAATCCATTAATTCCATCTCCTGGAAGACCAAAAACTACATCTACATTCCAATCAATTAATGCCTCAGCTAAAATATCGGATGTTTTAAGCTCGTGATATTCTTCGCCCATAATTAATAATAAGTGTTATATAATTAATATACAATGTATAAGATATATTTAAAAGAAGAAAAGGTGTTATATCTTATTACTTTTATTTTTGCTTCTCCTATTCAAACCATTTCCCAATTGGTAAATAACAGATTAATGATAACAAGCAAAAATGATAACCTTCAGCATATTAGGATTTTCTTTAATAGCAACAGCAATACTAGTTATATCTTTCAAAATGCATTTGCTACAGGTTGCCCAACAAACTTTTGCAGGAGAACATATACAAAAAGCAAAAACAGCACTTGAAAATGGAGATACACAAGAAGTCATTAATCAACTACGAGAAGCAGAAGGAAGGAATAGCAATGGTTTCTTCAGAAGAGGAATAATCAAAATATTAAATATCATTATTTTATTTTTTTAATTATCTGTAGTACAATCACACGTGGTTTGATTTGTCATCAAGTGTGAATGTTATTGTAACCTTTGATATACTTAAGAGCTATTTAATAATAACATTCACTACAATAACTAAAATATCAATTTGTCGAACCAAATTTACAATAGCGATATTAATCTTTTTTATTCATTTCTTATTTGCAATAAGTATCATATCTTGGACATATTGGTTGATCTGTCTTAGACAAATCTGTTGTTATTCTTTTTTCACAGTCTGAATTTTTACCGGGAAATTCATCAGAGGTAACACATCCAAAAAACATATCTCCAGGTTCTATAGGTCCAAGTTCTGTTTTTCTATCAAAAGTAAAAGGAATTGAAAGTCTGTCACCGCTGCTTTTTTTATCTCCTTTTTCTATTTCATTTTGTGCATCAATTTTCTTAATTTGATATTCACCTTTTATCATTGCTACAACATACATATCATTTATCTTTTTATTATCATGAATAGGAACATCTATTATGAGTTTTACTTCCTTAGGATCTTCTTTTGTACTAGATTGACTATTAGTTTTGTAAAGTATATTTGATTCACTAAATTTTTTCAGTGTATAAAATAGTTTAACCGAATCTTTATCGGTAGTAGTTAAACCAATATTGCCTTCATCACAATCATATAATGTAAGATTCGATTTTGTGTTAGCAATAGCAGTCAATTTATCTGGTATTACATATCCACATACATAATACTCATCATCAAACATTACTTGGGAAATATCATTACTTTTATTAAATTTAAGATTAACAGTTAATGAATTATCTTTTAGATTTGTTTTATTTTTACTTTCTTTTAAATCAATATATGTGGTCTTTCCTTCACCATTAAGGTAAGAGACTAACTTTAATTGATCATGGTTTTTAATATCTATACTATTGAGATTTATTTTGGTTTTTATAGTAGTTAACCCACCATAATTTTTATCTTCTTTTTTATCCGTATTTTCATCAGAAGATTGAGCAATTATGGGAATAGTGTGATGATCATCAAATAGTAATAATAGAGATAATAATAGAATAAAAAATAATCCTAATGCCAACCTAAATGTATTAGTCCTTATTTCAAAATTCATATCACGAACCAAATTATTAACAGGCATATAAATTACATATTTAATAACATTACCGAATTATGTAAATACATTTTAACCATTCCCTCCTCAGTTATGTTTAAAGTCATTCTACGTTTAATAACAAGTATTTCTTGGATTGATCTATCAGGCGTTGTACAATACATTAAGATATTTCAAAAATATGTCAATCATAGAATGAGAATTCAAAATTGTTGTACTGACCAACAATCAGGCTATGTTCAAAAGTCACACACAACTCACATCATGGCCTTCATTATTATTATTTTTCTTCTTGATGTTATTTTTGGAGGGCTATGGCTTTATACTATAATATATAAAGATCATTGACAAATAATGAATAGAAATTTGATTTACTTCCCAACATTAATAGTACTAGTCTTTACTCTATCTCTGACAACAATAGAATCATTTAATTCTGTCATTGGTCAAGTAGATCCCTCTCAAGATCCAATACAACCTATACCTCCATCTAATACAACCAATACCAATCAAACAACTCCAATAGTCATCTCACAATACCCAGCATTATATAGTGGATAATAAAAAAATCTATTTTTTTATTCATAATTGTTGTATAGTCTTTTTGGATACAAATTAATTAATCTATTAATCTATTCAAATAGACTAGCCATGGCGTTCTAAATGTTTGTTCTTACCATTCTTCTAGAGGACTATGGTTTTTAATAGTAGTTATATTTAACTACAATTGAAATAAAATCAAGAATCTACACAACAACAATAGTAATTTCATCCCTTCTTGTATTTGCTTTAAATGCAGGAACCGTAGCATTTGTTAGTGTAATAACAAAAGGAGAATGTGGCGGCAGAGATGATAAACCTTTAATACAATAAATCAATTTTCAAATTTAATGTTTGACTTCATTACTATTATAATATTGTTTATAACAACAATTTCCATATGCTCGATTATACAATAATAAATACAATTAAAAAAATTGGTTAAATTATTTGTTTGTTTAATCGTTGAGATGAGTTACTGTATGTTTTATAAATATCGAGTTTCATTAACTATAATTATCAATTTAAATAGATGACTTTAGGAGTATTTTCTCTAAAATCTATAAATATTTTGTAGATTTATATTCTATATGTCTGAAGCTAATGCTGAAGATAATAACAATGTAGATAGTGAAAAAACCAAAGCAAGAGACACACCTAAACATGGTAGTCATTTCACTCCACCACCACAAAGTAAATATGAAGATGAAGAAGAATCTAAAGAATAATTTTAATCTGTTATTCCATTATTATTTTTTTATGATAATTGTATAATAAATAAGTAACAAAATTCATTTTTTATGAAATATCTCATTAATGAGCAGTTGTGAAAAGATAAGCATGAAAAAAGTATGTTTAATAAATTCCTAAACAAATATATGTTTTATCTTAATTATTAATTAAAAATTATTGATATGGTATGGTAATTTTGAAACAGTTTTAATAGTTGCATTAATTTTTTCATCCATGATAATTTTTGCTTATTCAATCAGATCTCTTTTTTTCATATTTACAATCATAATCAATCGGCAGAAATGTTCTATTGTTATGAAAGAAGAAAAAGAAGAAGGAGTAAATACATTCATTTATGTAGATGAAAAAATAGATTATAACTATCCAGGAAAGTTTTTTCCATTTATTTCTATATTGATTGCATCATATAATGAAAATATTGTAATAGAAAGATTGCTATTATCACTATCCAAATTGTCTTATAATCATAATAAATTTGAAATGATAATAATCGATGATTCAGATGATGGAACTTATGATATATTAAAGAAATGGCAAAAAGCAATTTCAAATCTAAAAGTTATTCATAGACAAAATAGAGATGGATGGAAAGGAGGTGCCTTGAACTTGGGAATAAATAATTTGAATAAAAATAGCGATATAGTTTTAATAGTAGATGCAGACAATGTCTTAGAAGAAGATACATTAGAAAAAATTGTTAGATATTTTAGAGATCTTGAGGAAAAAGAATTTTCAACGTATGTAATACAAGGATATCCTAAATCGACAGGGGTATACATTGAGAATAAAAAGTCATCTTCATCATCATCCATAATTCAATCTAATCAAAATGAAGTTAATAAAGAAAAAATTGATTACAATAATAAGA
>DASVFI010000134.1:0-4248 GCA_036380115.1 Nitrososphaeraceae archaeon
TCTCAAGAAGATAGAAAGATCTTCTTCTAACCAATAAATACTTTTTTTTATTATTTTAATTTTTGAAATATAACTTTTAGATTCATCATTTTATTATTATAAGTAGTTTACATTATTGAAATTATATTAGTTTGCCTTCTATCTCTATTTCTTGGTTATCATATATCTAAATGGTAGTGTTTCTTTTACCAATAAATTATCTCCAATTTTTAAATATTTTAGTATGTATAATAAATTACTAAGGACAACCTAACGTCAAACCTGCTCTTGCCATAGCCTTTCTCTGTCAGTTGTACTCTTAGGCTATGGCATTCTACAACATGATGTTTATATAAAATGTATATCTAGTTATCATATATGTCATCAAATGATTCTACTATTAAATATAATCCAGAAGATATTATTAAAAAAGAAGCAAGAGGATCAGATGGTGGTCATCTAGGTAAAATTAAAGATATTAGTCATGATTATGTGATTACAGAAAAAGGTGTCATCGATAAAGATAGATTCTATATTCCAAAGAATTCTATAATACATCTAGATGGACAATATGTATGGTTTGGAATGACAGAAGATGAAGCAAAACAATACAAAAAAGATTAATTTCTTTTTTTACCCTCTTCATTTTAAATAATTTTCATATTGACAATCTAATAAATCTGAATATCATCTTGATATTTTTATCTACATGAAAACAAGTCATTTTTTGTCTTTATTTTTAAGATATTAGTGAGTAAACATGTTTTATAAATCATCTTTTGGAACTTCTTTTGTTACATAACATTCTTGTCCAAATTCAGGATGTATTTCTGCTAATACCTTGTAATTTATTCTTGATGAAGTCATAAAGCATACTCGAAAATCGTTTGTTGGTGATGTATCCTGTTGTACTTTTTTTGATAAATTAAGAAACTTATTGTAAAGATCAAAACCATCAATTACAGACATTCTAAAACCAATAAGTACAAAATCATAATTTTCAGGGTTAAAGTTTTGTTCTGCCACATCAGGATCATTTATTAAAGTTGATTCGAAGACTTCTTCTTGCAGCCATCTCTTATACTTTAAAGAAGTGTTAAGATCATCATCAACTATCAAGATGTTTTTGTTTTTGTTGATGGTATTGTTAAGTATTACAACTCATTTCTCTTATTATTATTATTATTATTATTTGCTTGCTACTATAAAAAACTAGCAAAAGATAATAGATGGTGAAACATTGACTAACAGCAGTGGTTGTTATAGGTTTGTCATTCTCCCTTAACCACTCATTATATTATTATCATATTGATAGAAAACATACAACAGTAGAATGTTTTGATATATCAAGAATAGAGAAAAATTATTTTTTATCTTTATTTGTTATTATGCTTTATTATTACGTGCTGCTACTATAAATCCTTGAACAAGTCATCATTCGCTCGTTCTACGTGGGTGTTATATATTGTAGCCTCTGTATGACACCCAATTTTTAAATGAATATCTTAAGTATAATGATCCTAATTCTTTTACTTCTAGAAATCTTACAACTTTTTATCAAATAAAGAATATTGAAAATGAAATTAAAGTCAAACAAACAATCTATTAGTGGTTAGTCTCCAATTACGTTAGCCCCTTTTTTCGATTATTTTACGTCTTTATATTACTATAGTGCCTAAAATAAAATAGAAATAATTAATCTTTAATAAATATATTGTAAAAATGAATTATAACCCAGCATTATCACCATAGCCTGAACCATCAAAATTTACCTTCTATCACGTCATCTCCATACATGGTTCAGGCTATGACAATTAATAATATTCAATTATCCTAATATCATTTAAATTCTAGATTCACGCTCTCATGCTATTTTCTTCTTCTTTTTTATTCTCTTAAATTATTTCCTAATATCTTATTGTTATACAAATCTATACAAAAATACATGGTAAATTCTATGTATAGATATTACTTTGTATTAAAATATTTTAAAACCTTATTTGTTGATATGTCAGTATTACAATCTTCAACAATATCTTTAGGAGTATTCCTTTTTGTAATGCTATTTGTTATTACTGTGCCATTAACAATTTTAGATTTTAAATCTGTCAATGCACAAAAAGCATCAGAAATTGTAATAAAAAAAGCAAATGTTGATGAAATAAATAAATTAGTTGTTGTGTCTAAGATAAACCTTCAAAATATATCAAAGACAGGAATGATTAAAGTAGTTGGTGTAATTAATGGAGAAGATTTTGTCAAAGATATTCCATTAGATAACGTAAGGGATTCTGCGAAAAAGTTACAAGTAAGATTTGAGATGAACAAAAATAATGAAATAAATGATGCTCATAAACCAGATGAGTTTTTCGTTTGTGCTTATCATATTACAAATTCTAGCAATAACAACAACAATAAAGCCGAAACAATATCTTTTGAAAAACAAAATAGTGCAACTATGAATTATTTTGACTGCAATGAAGGAGATATTCAATCCACTACTTCAACAACAAAGACTAGTTTATTTAAACCTAAATCACAAGTCTACAATAAAACTGCTTATTATTATGATATGTACTCAAGTCCCAAAGAAACATCATTTGCTACCATAGAAGATAATGATACCAATATTAACGTAAAACAAGATATTAATAATAAAAAAGCAGTTAATACAAAAGAAGATAATAGTAACAAGCCAGTTCAGGTAAAAATAATAGTCCCGATGGAAGATAAAAAGAATGCTAAAAAGATAAAGATTATGGCAATGCTAAAAGGACAAATCAAGTCTGAAATGGTTGATGTTCAAGAAGAATTTGAGAAGATAGGAGGATATACAATTGAAAGAACATTTGCATTTGATAGAAATACCGATATGGGTCCAATACAAATTGGAGATAGATTTCATGCATGTGTAATAGGAAAAGAATTGTATCCACCTGAAGGTTCTGAATGTGAAAAGAGATTAATTAAAGATTTAGATAAACCTAATCCACTAGCAGCAAGGTAATTCTTTCCTATAATAGTAGATTAAAACCAGAAATAGAAATATTGGAATGTTAATTGAATATACTAATAATTTCTCTTAAACATTTTATAACCTCTATTGGATTTTTTCTACTACCGCATCCAATCTTTCAGAATAATTGATCATTTAAAAATAACTCACATTTGTATTCTCTATTTAATCTAGTAATAGTGCATGGGATAAATTTAATCAATCATAACATAAAATTTTTTGGCTAGTAACTATCATTTCTATAACTTAGATATTATGTGATTATTAGTTGGTTATTAATATTTTACAGATACTGAAAATGATATGTATTTACATTTTAGGTATTGAGGATTAGAAATGATTGTAAATAAAGATATTTATTAAGTATTAGAAGTAATAACTTATTGAATCCTTTTTAGAATCAATATCACAACGGAAACCACTGGCCCCATTACAAACCTGTGTCTTTATTTAGACCCATTGTTATATACAATGTAAAGAATGCCAATTAACAATTCTTTTGTTGACAATTTATCAAAAGAAGGACACAATAAAGAACTTACTCCTTATCTAATGTTCAAATTTGCCATTAAAACAGAGATTACTAGAAAATATTATGAAAGGAGATTAAAAAAATTCTTTGACTTTATAGAATCGTGTATCCTTTAATGCACGATAAATTATATTGGAAGGAATTCGTAATTTAAGACTTTTTGAAAGTCTAGACATTCTTCTATTTTTCCCTAAATACTATAAGTATTATTTCAAAATATAAATTTGCAGGACAGTGATCATTTAAATCAAGTGTGACTTTATTTCTATTGCTAAAAATAACTCTATATCTATGGAAGATAGTACAAGAGAGATCTTAGAACATTTCGGAAATATACTGGTAGAATTAGGAACCAGAGTTGACAATTTTAATATAAAACTCAATTGATATATGTCTATATAAACAAGGTTTATTTTATATTATTTAAAAATATACCAAGAATTTATCCCAGACTACTCTTTGTGGAATATGCAATATGTTATGCATTCATGCAAGTTATAGATATAGTAGATGATCATACCTCACAATGTCTTTTTTATCAAAAATGTTTTTAACCGGAATGATTCTATCATTTTATGGCTAAAGGAAAATTTGCAACATCTGTCTCATGTATGGATGGAAGAATTCAGATTCCCTTAACTAATTGGATTAAAGAAAATTTTTCTGTAGACTATGTTGATACCATCACAGAACCAGGAATTGATAAACTAGTTGCAGACAA
>DASVFI010000135.1:0-2444 GCA_036380115.1 Nitrososphaeraceae archaeon
AGACCAATGATGAGGATTCATGTTTTCACTATATTCATTGAATAAGAATTCGGGATAAATGTATCCATAGTCAGAAAGTTCTGGAAAAGCAGAATACAATTCCGATGCAGTCAAAAGTGAAGTTACACCACCTGTTCTATAATCAATTTTACTTGCAATAGTGCCACCTGTACTAATTAGCAATATTTTTGGCAATAATTTAGAACCTTTCATTTTATCGAATAAATTATGGTCATATTTATCATCGTTAGCATTGGCATTATTACCGAGATCTGATTTTACTCTAGTTTTTCTTGATAAGCTATCAACACTTTTATTAATAATTTCTAAAATATTTTCTATTTCAATTCCAATATTGTAACCGCTTTTTAATTTTAAAACGATATATTTGTCACTAAAGGTTTCATATCGAGGTAGAATAATGCCAAAAAATTCTGCTTTTTTAGTAACTATTTTTACTTCATCACCTACATTAACTTTAAATTTGCTTAAAAATTGTTTAGAATTTCTACTATAGCTTTTATCAGAGCTATCATGGGGACCGAGATCAGTATTTCGTGTCAATTATAAAAGTATGAAAAAGGTTAGAAAATATATAGTTAGATCATGAAAGGTAAATTTTATGAAAGTATATAGCTACTCAGGGTTTCACTAATAACTTTCCAATCATCCATGGATGAAATAGACAGGTATATTCAAAAAATCCTGGTTTATTAAAAACAACAGTGAAGGAGGTGCTAAAAGAGTAATCAAACTTCTGTTCTTTATCTAAAGATAGCAACGGTCCAGAGTTAATAAATTTTTCACTTCCATTATAAGTATAGACAGAATCCTTTTTTAGTTTCATTACTTTATCATCCGATGTAATCACAGTAGGAGTTAATGCTCGTGTATTTAGCATCATAACAACCTTTGTTCCATTGCTAGACTTTACTTCTAATGGCTCGCCCAGATTATTTAGTACAGGTATAAATTTTGTGTTATTAGGAACGGAGAATGGAACTCCAATCTTTTCGATATTATCTAAATTCCGTATAAAGGTAACAGTATGAGGATTTGGAACGTCGACTCCATTATACCACGTTATACTATCGCCGGCAGTTATTTCTACATAATCAGGAAAATACTTTGTAAAAGATACGGTATTATTTCCTTCTCCCACTTTAATAGCATAATTATCAGGCTTTATAGAGGAGGTGTTATTACCGATTGAAGAACTATTGCTATTTTTGGCATCAACGGAAGCATAAACAGAATCAATATGAATAATAAAGATAAAAACAGTAAACAAGATTCCTAGATGAAAAATTTTAACAACTAGCATTGCCTAAATCCATCTCTATTTCTTACCATAACAATATATTGTTTTTTATATTCAGGCTAAAAAACAGGATTATTTGATAAGCTAAAGTACTATTTTATTAAGATAAAACTATATTTTAGTAAAATTATTCATATGGAAATATTGATATTTAGGTAAAATCATCCTGAAGTGATTTTGATTCAATTAATTCTTGAATTTCCTCATTCATCTTTAAGAATCTAATACCCTTTTCAGTAGTCCTGTATTTGCCATCGGTACCTAGAGCCAACAAGTTATTTTCTAATAGTATAGGCAAATATTCCTTTATTTGAGCATATGATAGAAAGGCCTTGTACATTATCTTGGTTTTTGAAATGCCCCCATTAGCAGCATTTAGGATATTAGAAATTATTTCGGTCCTATTCCGATATTTCACACAATAATATAGAAGAATGTATTATATAACTTGTATCGTTGATTATTCTATATCAATATACTATACTCGATTTAATTGACATACATACGGACACAGAGGGATAACAGGATATTAATTATTGAATCTTGATTATCTATATCTATAAAGTTGACTAATAAGAAAATCAATATTTCAGAATGTGAAGCGATTATCTTTGATATAGATGGAGTATTAGTTGACGTAAAGAAATCCTATAATGAAGCAATAATAAAAACAGTCGAGCATATTTTAGTCAAGAATTTTGACATAAGTTTAAATAACTTTCCCTTTCGGGACTTGATTTCAAAACTTCGAGATACGGGCGGCTTTAATAATGATATTGATACGGCATATTCAATGGTGCTAATAATTCTATATTGCATTCTAATAAGTAAAATGAATATAGACAAGACAGTTCAAATTTTTCATAATATACTGGAGAAATTAGATGACAAAGGCAAAGATTCTGTAGAAAAAGAGCTCGAGAAGTTCGGAAATATAACACCCATAACAAAAAAATTAAAATATCCTAGCAATGACGATATGATTTCTACTCTTTTTAATGAAATCTTTTATGGTCCAATTTTATATAAAAAGCGGTTCAATAAGGAGCCGAAATATTATTTTGACAAGCCACTAATAACCAATGATATTCTAATAATAAAGGAGAGCACTATGCGTCTCCTT
>DASVFI010000136.1:0-2485 GCA_036380115.1 Nitrososphaeraceae archaeon
TATATTTATTCTCAAGAAAGAAAATGAAAAAAATTATGATAAATATAAAAGTTTATTAGAATAATTGAATATAATTATGATAATGATGACTTTTATTAGGTATTTAAAGTATAAATGGGAACAAAGAGAGAAAAAGGTCTCCATTAATAATAATTTAAATTAAAATAAACCTCTTTATCTTTTTCAAATACTTTTGTCATAAATGCTTCTATTACGACTCCTAAATTTGTAATTCTCACTATCAACTTATATATGGAAATTGATTTTAATTTATTATCTGATCATCTAATGTTATAGTAAAATTAATAGAGTCAGTAGAACCAAAACAATTTTATTAATATTTATTGAGAAAAATTACTGGTATTAATTTATTATTAAAATTTAAAATGTGTTAAATATCTATTTAAAATTATATTTTTATGCTATTTGCATTTGTTTACATTAAAAAATTTCAATTAATACTATTTACAATATTTTCAATATATAGAATAAGAGGTAATGTTTTATTAATGATATTTATAATCTATTAAAAAAGGGGTTATAATGAATAATAATATTAAATCAATATCAAAAGTTTGTTTGGTCCTATTAATACCTGTAGTTACTTTACTACTCATTAATTATATTCCAATATTTGGTGAAGATAAACAACAAAATGCAACTATTGCTTCAACAGATTATAACTTTGTTGCAGTAGGAGATTGGTACTGCAATGAAGAAACAAAAAAGACAATAAATAATATTCTTGCTCAACATCCTGAACTTATAATTACTACCGGTGATCAAGTGAAAGAATCTCCATCTGCCTCTTGTTGGATTGAAATGTCCGAAGAAATAAAAGACAAGATGAAAATTGCAATAGGAAACCATGATGCTGAATTTGCAAATATATACAAACAGATTGTCGATTATCATAATGTAAAAAATCCATACTATTCTCATGACTTTAAAAATTTACATTTTATAAGTATGTCAACAGAACATCCTTTTGAAGCAGGAAGTCAACAATACGAATTTATCAAAAACGATCTAGAGAAAGCCTCAACAAACGCTAGCATAAATTGGATAATAGTTCATCAACACAAACCTTTGTACTCTACAAATCAAGACAAAAAGGAAGCAGAACAACTACGTGATATATATCAAGAACTCTTTCAACAATGTGATGTCGACTTGGTAATATCAAGTCATAATCAATACTATGAGAGAACGTATCCTATATTGTACAATAAAGAATACGAAAAAGATACAAACAAAAAGGTAGAACCAAAACCAATCATTACAAATAATTCACAATCAGATTATTTAGACAAAGATAATGGAATAATATTTCTAACTGTAGGTACAGCAGGAGATGAATTAGATCCTGTTAAAGAAAGACCTAATTTCTATGTCCTTCAAGAAAGTAAATTTGGCTTTCTAGAAATTGAGGTAAAAAATGATGGCAAACGGTTGGTTGGTCAATTTCATACTAATGATGGTAAGGTAGTAGACCAATTTACATTGAATGATACTTAAGACCTCATTTATTTTATTTTAAAATTTTAAAGGAATATAATCAAATTCTAGAATGAGAATTTGAAGAATAAATAAATAGATTTATTTCATTATTAAAGTACCCAATCAATTATTTGACATGACCTTCATGTGTCATGGTCTGGATATGTAATTATGATTATCTACCATACAGGCTGTTTTGAATATCCAGGCTATGACGCTTAAGTGTTTTTGTTAAATTACAAATAGTGATTGAATAAAATAATAATGAAAAAAATATGAGATGTCAACATCAGATTTACAGAGTCGACATATTAAAATATATATATTCAAAGTTTAATATGATAATAAAACTAAAAGATTTTGATGTGTCATTATTATGTGAATTAGCAAATAAAATAAACAAATAAAGTCATTCTAAATACATTATTAGCGCAACATGTTTATCATTAGTAAGAGAAGAACCAGAAGAAGAACCAGAAGAAGCATCAATTCCTTCTAATGAACTAAGTTTTATATCTATAAAATTATCAGCATCAATTTTTTGCAAGAATTGATTTATTTCAGATTCCAAAGAAATTGCTGAACCTAATGTCTCTATGATTTTTACTTTTGGTTTCATTTGTTTCAATCATATAAGTTATATATATTTTTATTAAAATATTGTGGCAATTCTCAATCAGGAATATTAATATTTAACATTTTCAAAATATAGAAAGAGAAATTGAACAATAATTAAATATTATCTTTAACAATGATGATTACCTCAATATCTGTAAACATGCCATGCATATAGAGACACAAATAAATTTATATAAAAAGGTACATAAGATAATTAAATGCTAATAAGTCTAAATTAGTGAAATTTGATGAATTTCATACTAGTCATAAAAAGTTAATTGAAAATCATTTTCAATTATATAGGACATATTATTTCGCTAACCTCTTAACTTTTTATTTTTTATTTTATATTTTTTATCTTAGCTTA
>DASVFI010000137.1:0-2109 GCA_036380115.1 Nitrososphaeraceae archaeon
TGCTTCATTATAGGATTTCTTTACGTCAACTAATACTCCATCTATATCAAAGATAATCGCTTCACATTCTGAAATATTGCTTTTCTTATTAGTCAACTTTATAGATATAGATAATCACGATTCAATAATTAATATCCTGTTATTCCCTAGTATGTCCAATGTATGTCCAATGTATGCCAACTAATCGACCATAGTATATTGATATAGAATAATCAACGATACAAGTTATATAATACATTCTTCTATATTATTGTGTGAAATATCGGAATAGGACCGAAATAATTTCTAATATCCTAAATGCCGCTAATGGAGGCATTTCAAAAACTAAGATAATGTACAAGGCCTTTCTATCATATGCACAAATAAAGGAATATTTACCTATACTATTAGAAAATAATCTGTTGGCTCTTGGTACCGATGGCAAATACAGAACTACTGAAAAGGGTATTAGATTCTTAAAAATGAATGAGGAAATTCAAGAATTAATCGAATCAAAATCACTTCAGGATGATTTTACCTAATATCATTTATTCCGATATGAATAATTTTACAAAAATAATAGTATAGTCTTAATAAAATGGGGACTTTAGCTTATCAAAAACCATTTTTTTAGCTTAAATATAAAAAACAATATATTGTTATGGTAAGAAATAGAAAAGGAATTACGCAATGCTAGTTGTTAAAATTTTTCATCTAGGAATCTTGTTTACCATTTTTATCTTTACTATTCATATTGATTCTGTTTATGGTACGGTTGATGCCAAAAATAGCAGTAGTTCTTCAACCGGTAATAACACCTCATCACTAGAATCTGATAACTATGCTATTAAAGTAGGAGAAGGAAATAATACTGTATCCGTTACAAAGTATTTCCCTGCTTATGTAGAAATAACTGCCGGAGATAGCATAACGTGGTATAATGGAGTCGACGTTCCAAATCCTCATACTGTTACCTTTATAAGGGATTTAGATAATATCGAAAAGATTGGAGTACCCTTCTACGTTTCTAATAATACAAAATTTGTCCCTGTACTAAATAATCTGGGCGAACCATTAGAAGAAAATACTAGCAATGGAACACGGGTTGTTATGATGTTAAATGCCCGAGCATTAACTCCTACTGTGATTACATCAGATGATAAAGAAATGAAACTAAAAAAAGATTCCGTATATGTTTATAACGAAAATGACAAATTTATTAACTCTGGACCATTGCTATCTTTAGATAAAGAACAGAACTTTGATTATTCTTTTAGCAGCTCCTTCACTGTTGTTTTTAATAAACCTGGATTTTTTGAATATACCTGTCTATTTCATCCATGGATGATCGGAAAGTTATTAGTGAAACCATGAGTAGCTATATACTTTCTTAAAATTTACCTCTCATGATCTAACTATATATTTTCTAACCTTTTTCATACTTCTATAATTGACACGAAATACTGATCTCGGTCCCAATGATAGCTGTGATAAAAGCTATAGTAGAAATTCTCAACAATTTTTAAACAAATTTAAAGTTAATGTAGGTGATGAGGTAAAAATAGTTACTAAAAAAGCAGAATTTTTTGGCATTATTCTACCTCGATATGAAACCTTTAGCGACAAATATATCGTTTTAAAATTAAAAAGCGGTTACAATATTGGAATTGAAATAGAAAGTATTTTAGAAATTATTAATAAAAATGTTGATAGCTTATCAAGAAAAAATATAGTAAAATCAGATCTCGGTAATAATGCCAATTCTAACTATGAGAAATATGACCATAATTTATTCGATAAAATGAAAGGTTCTAAATTATTGCCAAAAATATTGCTAATTAGTACAGGTGGCACAATTGCAAGTAAAATTGATTACAGGACAGGTGGCGTAACTTCACTTTTGACTGCATCAGAATTGTATTCTGCTTTTCCAGAACTTTCTGACTTTGGATACATTTATCCTGAATTCTTATTCAATGAATATAGTGAAAACATGAATCCTCATCATTGGTCTGCTCTAGCTGATAGGATATCATATGCCATCAAGAATGAACAATATGATGGAATTATTATATCTCACGGTACGGATACTATGCATTATACTTCCTCTGCATTAAGTTTCGCTCTCCA
>DASVFI010000138.1:0-13557 GCA_036380115.1 Nitrososphaeraceae archaeon
AACATCATAGTACTTTTTTAATAATTTTATTCCTACTGGATTGATTTTTCTTGTTATAAAAATTTTTTTTCTTTCCATTTCTATTTGTTAATAATAACTTCATTTAATTTTATAATAATAATAACAATAATAAATTTAAGAATTTATAAAAAGCATAAAAAATAATACTCTATGAACGTATAAATGCGATATCATTGAAAAGAGGTATCATAAATCTTCCATTACATGGCGGTCATGCTCCATCTTATTTAGTCAAGAGAATGATAAAACTTTCTGCAGCAATTAGTAAAATAATTATAGAAGAAAAAGGTTCAAAAGAGTTTTTTAATCGAATATCTGATCCACTATGGTTCCAAGCATTTGGATGCGTTCTAGGATTTGATTGGCACTCATCTGGCTTAACTACTGTAGTTACTGGTGTTTTAAAACAATCAATACGTTATGATACTCATGGAATCTCACTTTCAGGTGGCAAAGGAAGAAATTCTACAAAGCCAAAATACGAGATACCAAAACTTGCCGAACGAAATCATAATTTATCAACAAATAGAATTAATGAACTAGTATATGCCAGTAAAATGTCCGCAAAAGTAGACAGTGCCGCTATTCAAGATGGCTTCAATTTGTATCATCACTTTATTCTTTTTGATGACTATGGCCATTGGACAATTATCCAACAAGGATTAAATAAAACAAATAAAATGGCTAGAAGATATCATTGGATATCTAATAATTTGCAAAATTATATTATCGAGCCTCATAGAGGGATTATAAGCGATGAAAGTGTTCCCTCTTGTCTAGATATGACTTCTAGGCAATCTGAAGAAAATCGTAAAACATGTGTAGATATAATAAAAGAAGGATCAGAATCAATAAAATCTTCTATATGTAAAATTATGGAAACAAATTCATCTCAAAATTTAGACAAGTGGTTATATAATAATAAATTACCATCTGATAATGATAGGTTTTTTGAAAATAAAGATATAAGTATTGAGAAATATGAGATGCCCCGTAAAATTAATTGGAAGATAATGGATGAATTATATGATATTAATCCTAAAAACTATGAAGATATAATATCGCAAGAAGGAGTTGGACCCTCAACAATAAGGGCTTTATCACTAATAGCAGAAATTATTTATGGAACTAAAGCATCATGGAATGATCCAGTTAAATATAATTATGCTCATGGGGGAAAAGACGGAGTACCTTATCCCATAGCCAGAAATACTTATGATAATTCGATAAAATATTTGAGTGAAGCAATAAATGGATCAGAAATAGAAAAAGAGGAAAAAATCAAGTCACTCAAAAAATTATCAGTTTATTCTAATATTCTTTTTAATACAAATGATTATAATTATTATACAAAATAATATTAATTATTAACAGCATTAACGTTTAGTTATTAATAAACAATTCAGGACCTTTAGATTTTTTAAGACATGTCTCTTATAATTTACTATAAGAAACTTTTATAAGATATGTCTTCTTTAATACATCGCAATCACATGAAAAACATATTATTATTTGTAACGGTCACGGCCTTATTTACTACAATTTTAGGATCTAATCCTGGAAATCATTATGCATTTGCTCAAGAAGGTGCAATTACTCCTGAAGGTTCAGTTAACGATACTTTGTCAGGTCAAAATGCTTCACAATGGGCTACTAATGCAACATTAGCATTTGTACAATAAGAAATATCTATTGTAGCAGGACCTACTGTTCTTTACTCTAATTCATGACGGGTAATGTAACAGTACCTAATCTTTTTTTATTAGAAAAAAGATTATAAATTTAATTTTATAAACAACCCATTTTTGTAAAAATTCTAATAACAACAACGTAAATATCTATTTTCGTTTATAGCATTGTTTAATGCAAAATTATGTTATTTAATAATAAAAAAATTGAAGTGTTGTAATACTTAAAGTCGAAATTCTCATCACTAATATTATAATTGAATATGAAAAATAAAAGATATTTCTACTAATTAAATAAGATCAGTTAGAGTAAATTAATTAATGCAACAAGAAAGTATATTCTTCCTGGATTAATTTACCCACTGTTCATTATGGTGTTTATAAACCAATAGAAAATACAGCTAAAGAGCCAATATTAATATGAGTTACATTTGAATTTTAAGATTAATAATATACTAAATAATAAGCATTTAATTCAATACAATATAGACGATTTATAAATAACAATAACCAATAATTAATAAACCATCCATTAACTTTTATCGTATATTTAATCTAGTTTATAATGAAGAAACTTTTATTATTTGTAAGTGAACTAAATAATTATGATAGGAATATTTGAAAATTCTCCTATACATAATATTCCTTTTACTAAAAATATATCTAAAGATTGTCATCCTTTTATCAAATGGGCGGGTGGAAAATCTCGTCTAATTACACAAATAAAATATTTCCTTCCTACCCACTTTAATAATTATTTTGAACCATTTGTAGGAAGTGGTGCATTATTCTTTTATCTTATTAATGTAGGAAAAGTTAATAAGAATTCTTCAATACAGATATCTGATATTAATGTAGAACTAATAAATGCATATAGAGTTATAAAATGTTCTTTAACTGAGTTAATTAATCAATTAAAACAAAATGAAAAAGAATATTTGAATGACCCACAACATTTTTATTATAAATTACGAAATGAGAATATTGAATTCAATAGCATTAAAAAAGCTGCGAGATTTATTACCTTAAACAAAACTTGTTATAATGGACTATACCGAGTAAATAAAAAAGGATTATTTAATGTTCCCTTTGGAAGATATAATAATCCAAAAATTTGCGATACAGAAAATTTAACTAAAGTAAACAAAATTTTGAATTCTATAAATACAGCTATAGAAAACTATGATTACCAAAATATAATAACAAAGGTTAAAGAAGATGATTTTATCTATATTGATCCTCCATATCACCCTTTAAATAAGACATCAAATTTTACAAATTATACTGTTTTTGGATTTGATACTAATCAACAAAAAAGATTAGCTAATTTTTTTAATGAATTAGATAAAAGAAAATGTAAAATAATATTAAGCAACTCAGATACTATGTTTATAAGAGATTTATATTCTCAATTTAAAGAAAATATTATCCCATTAAAAGCACTTCGTTCAATCAATAGCAACTCAGAAAAAAGAAAAAATCATGATGAACTAATTATAAAAAATTTTTAGATACTGCAATTTTAATGATGAACTTTTGTTAACTATTATATAGTAGAACCTTAATTTTAATTAAATGAAAAAAAGTCTTTATGATATAAATATTATATTTATTTTATCTATTGTTTTAACTATAGTAGTTGGTATTTTTAATAATGCTGATGCTCTTTTTCATGAACAACAATTTAACAACGAGCAGATATCAGATGCCTCAAAAGAATTTATTATAAACCTATTTGACAGTGTCAATAGCCTTTCTAATGAATATTATCAGTATGAATCAGACATAGGAAAAGAATCAGTAAATAATAATAATAATATGATAATAGTAAATAAAACTAATGAATATATTGGTAACCTAGAGAAAATAATATCATTAGCTAAAGAATATAATATACAAGAAGAATACAAACCTGTACTTAATAACTATATAAATTCACTTAATAATGAAATTGAAAGCCATATACATTACAAAAACTATATTTTGACAGGCAATAATACTGAAAATAAATTAGCAGAGGACCTTCTATCGAATGCGCTTAATTTTGAATCTGAAGCAATTAAAGAATTTAAGAAACTAGAATAACATGAATTGTTTTTTATATTTTAATAATTTAACAAAATATATAGAATAAATATCTAAATGCTATATAGTTACCCAAACAATTTTTATATCTATATTACATATTAAAAAATATGAATTGTCCTTGTTGTGGAGGAAAGATGGAAGCAAATGATAAAGATAAATTTACAATCTTCAAGTGCATTGGTTGTGGATTGAGTAATACTGAACTTAAAAAGATATGAATCAACAATAATACTTTCTTTATTTTATCTGCAAACTAAAAATTTTATATTTTTTAATATACCTTCTATTATGAATATTATTCCAGATTTTATTTGTTCAAGACATTCACTATAATTTCTTTTTAACTTAGTAATTACTATAATTATCTTATACATTATTTGGACTGTATAAAATAAGGAACGAAAACAAAAGTCTCTCACAATCATATATTCAATATGATATTTTGATTAAACCATTTTTTATAATGAATAACAAAAACAAAAAAGATAATATAACAACTATAAAAATAGATATATAAATATTAAATATAAAACGAATATTTTCTATTTTGAAAAATGTTGTATTTGTTATGTTCGACTTATATTCTTCTAATAGATTTGCTACTATTTGACTTGAATTTTCGGGTTGTTTGTCAAAATTAAATGCATTTAAAATATTATTAGATGACAAATCTCTAGCATTAATAGATTCGAGACCAAAATTATATTCAATGAATTTTAAAATAGACAAAGTATCATAAAAAGTAGAATCGACTTTACCTTCATGTGAGTAAGGTGAAATAAAAAGTGTTGGAACCCTAAAACCAAGTTCATATTCGGAAGTTTGTGGTGGAGGAACATGGTCATACCAACCACCAGAACCACTATAAGTCAAAATAAAAAGACTATTCTTCCAGTATTTACTATTCATTAATGAAATAATTAATGAAATAACTGTTTCTTGGCCTTTCAAGATATCTTTAGGACTGCTTTCTTGACTATTTGGCATAATAATATAAGAGACACTCGGTAAATTATTTTTAAGATCATGAAAATATTTAGTTAAATCCTGTATCTTAGAGTTTAATGTCACATTATCTACAAACCTCGGAATTCCAAGAATAGGATTTGAAACTAGGTAACGCTTTGAAGATTCACTATTATTCGTATAATTTAAAGAAGAATCATAGTTTTCAACATAAACTTTCCACGTTATTTGTTTCTTTTCTAATAAATCTAATATTGTTGAATTAATAGATAAACCATTAGAAGGTACATATTTTTTAAAATTACCTTCTTCTGCAGTAAATAAATGAAGGTTATTTGTTAAATCAGTCTGAGGAGAAGCACTAAAAAAGTTATCTGCTAGTACAAATTTTGACGCCAGATACCAATATGGACCAATTTCACTATTATTATAATACCCCATTACAATAGCCTTATTTTCAGATTTCAAGTTATCATTTGATTTTAACCCTTTACCATTTTGAGCAAAAATAAAGCCATCCATAAAACCGTAATTGTAGGATTTTTCATAAACATCTGGTCCGTATTTTAAATTAGGTGTTTTGGTAATGTCTAAATGAAAAGGTTTTACCAAACCTTTAGAAACATTAGATGATATTTTCAAATCAAAATAATTGCTCCCATTAAAATTTAAAGAAGAATCTTTATTCTTATCAGAATACATAACATTATTTATTCCAATATTTGCAATAGGCGTGTCAGGAATATCTTTACTGGTAAGTAATGAAGAAATCTCATTTGCATTTAGTGATCTATTCCAGAGATAAACGTTATTAATGCTACCAGTAAAAAAACTATTTTCCTTTAAAAAATTTGCTCCTAATCTAAGAAATGGTAATTTATTATCATCAGGTATTGCTCGTGAAGTATTTAACTCTGATTCTAATTTGTTATCGATAATTAGTTTTAACATAGAGTTATCATATGTTAATAATACGTTATGCCACTTATTATCAGCATATCTTTTTTTTGATGCTACAAAAAAGTCATTTCCTTCCTTTGTTTCGAAACCACCTATAATATGTTGTTTTTCATCAAGCCATATGCCAAAATTTAAATTATTTCCAGGTGTTTCTTTTCCAATTCCTCCTTTATTTATAAGAAAACTCTCTTGTACGGAATTAGAAGTATTACTGTGAAAACTCAACGATATTGTAAAATTCTGAAATGATGGCGTAAATTCAAATGGATTTATCGGAATTGTCAAATTTTTAGGAAAACCATTTGCTCCTTCAAAAGTTCCAAAATAATTATCAAAGCTTCTTCGTCCTTGAGAAATGATAATCACATGTTCAATAGGAGTTTTATTTTTTTCATATGAATCACTATTATCTAGAGAATAGGCTGTCTTAATTACAAAAATAATACCATTAGATGAAAAGAAGATAAAAACCAATAGTAACAAAAAAAGTGGTCCTAATCTCATTTTATATTTCATTTAACTCATTATCTTTTATCAAATCTTGATGTAAAATACATACACTTAGTTAAACGCATAAACTATTATTGCTGGATCAGATAAAGTTTTCGTATTTTCTATGTTACTATTGTTTTGGTATTTTACATATACAGGAATACCATCATACTTTGTGACATATTCTTCTAGTTCTAATGCTTTATTTTCTAAAAACTTTCCATTGTTAATTTGAATTTTTTCATAAACAATATAGTTTATTTTTTTAGCCAGAATTGACATATCTATATTTTCTATTTTTTGATATGAAGGATTATTGTTTGCTTGTATTGCTATTGAATCTCTTTGTGCATAAAATTTTATTATATTTGACATATGAGTATAAAGAGTAAGGATAGTAGAATCCTTTGAAGTATTTTCCTTAATCCAAAGTGCAGCATCTTTCATATAAGAAACTGATTCTGACCCTAAAACAGGGTTATGGGGAATTAGTAAAAAATATTCATATATTGTATATTTATTTGAAATTAATATTAATGGAATTATACTAATTAATAAAATATACTTTCTTGACATTTTTTTAATCCATTGAGTTGATAGAATTGAAATTCCAAGGATGACAAGAAAAGGAGTTAGGGAAAAAGGAAAATGATAGCCTTTTACTGATATCATTTGATAAAAAATTAATGGAAGAAGAATCCAAATAAAAGGAATCACATAATTTCTGAAATTCCATTTTCTTTTGCTAAATATAATATATAGACAGGCAACTACTATTAGTAAAGATAATACATAACCCAAAATATCAGTGAACAGTATATCAAAATAATAAAGACTATCATGATTTGCAGGTCGAGAACCTTGCCAATCTATATATTCTAATACTGATTCACGTGCCTCTTCTAAAGTCAAAAAAGAAACCCAATAAGGCGAAGTTACAAAAATAAAAGACGATATAACAACAAGAATATTTTTAATTTTTATTTTTTTATTTATAACAATTATACTTATTGTTGAAATAATAAAAGAAATGATTCCAATTTCCTTAGAAAGAAAGCAGAGACCTGCAGTAATGCCTATTCCATAAAGAAGTAAAATAGTAGGCCTTCTATAATATAATACAATCAGTAAAAGATCAAGAGTAAAGAAAAAAGACATTGAAACATCCACAAGAACTTGTTTTGAGATTATAACATGATATGGTAAAAAACTAAGAATAATTGAAGATAGTATCGCTGTTTGTCTGTTATACAGATATTTAGCAATATAATAAGATATTACAATTATGCCACAACTCAAAAGTACTGGAATTATCCTAGCAGTAAATTCGCTTATCCCAAAAAAATAAAAAGAAATAGAAATCATGAATTGCAACAATAAAGGATGGGCTCTAAAAATGGAGAATTGGTTTTGATATTCACTATAATTTGCAAGTGATGCTGCTTGCCCGGCATAAATCGCTTCATCGTTATTAAAACCTAAATCACCGAGTCCATAGAATCTAACGATAAAGGCAATAATGACAACAGTAAAAATTAAAATTATTTCTTGTTTAGAAATAGTACTAGTACTAGTAGTCGAAAAGAAGTATTTTAAATTCAATAGTTAATGTGTTTAAACAAAAAAAAAGCCTTATATCTTTTTCATCAGTAGATATTAAAAAATATTAAAATAAAGATTTTAAGGAACAGGTAACGGTCGTGGAAATGGTGGAGATACCCCTGTTAATGTAACACTATACCACTTTGTAGATGGAGCAGGATTTATGCAGGTTAATTTTGATGTTAGTTCATTTGGTCCTTCTTCTATCTCATGATAATCTTTTGTATAAGTAAATTTCCATGTCGAGAAATCACTAGCTCCACCTGGACCTGTTGGAGTTACTATTTGAGATGGTTTTTCATTATTCCAATCTACTTCTACTATGCAATCGCGAGAACCACTATCACTAGAAATCCCATAAATATCAAGTTCACCAGCTTCAACTTCATCAGCATTTTTATGAGATGTTATCTTTACAAACATCTTCGACGTTGATTCATCTTTAGCAAGTGATTTTGTTTTATCATCTTTTTTAGAATCCATTGCAGGTCCAGTCAATTGAGAATCTTCAAGTTGAGAATAGGTTTTTTCTATAGAATACCCTATAATAGAAAAGGTAGCTAATGCTAATAATATAATTGTAAATAAGCATTTTTCAGTATTTTTTAATAAACAATCCTTTGAATAAGGTTTCATAACTTGGAAAATACGACTCTTTATTTAAAAAGAATTGTAAAAATCGATAGAGTTGCTACTAAAGATATTTTCTCTTCTTTTAATTGAACTTAATTTTATTTGAGGCACTATTTCTTATATCGCATTAAAATAAAAGAACCTATTAACACTAAGGAAAGACCCATACTAATTATAATAAATCCATTAGTAGACCAATCAGGATTGCTATACATAAAAGATTGTGCTGGTCCTACAATAGATTTGCTTTGAAAATAAAATACGACTCCAAGAAAGAGAATAATCAATCCTATTATAATTATTATTAAAGATAATTTCATTAATAATATCAGAGAGAAAGATCAAAATACATTATTAATCTTTTTTCATTTAAAATTATCTATTTCAATTCTTATTTCAACGAAGAACGAATCACTATTTATCGTCTTTAACTATAGACTTATCTATTTGATAATACGATATCAATATAATACTAAAATTATGCATGAACTCATGATACTGATGAATATGAAATGATTATTGATAATTAAATTTTAAATTCAATTTAATCCAAAAATGACAAAAAACATGGTAAGCACCTAGATATCGCTCCCTCTGTTTTTTTATTTTTATTGTCAAAAATTGGGACAAAGTGTGACTAAAATTTTGTTTTAGAATAGTACTAAGCTTTAAGGACGTATAAAAATGTTAATAAAAATAATTTTTAATAGACATTGATAACATTGATGATTTTTTAAATATTAGATAGGATTTACAAAATTTAGTTTCCTTATAAAAATAATCTCTGATGCTCTTCGAGCATACATCTATTATATATAAAATCTATTCCATTTTTCTTTGCCAATTCTTCCGCTTCTGGACTAAAAATTCCTTTTTGTAACCAAATTAACTTAACTCCTTTCTTTTTTATTATATCTTCTACTACTGGCATGACATCTTCAGATTTTCTAAATACATCTACAATATCAATATCCTCCACAATTTCAGAGACAACATTGTAACTTTTTTTATTTAAGATTTCATCTGTCGTTGGATTTACAGGTATAATATTATAACCTTGCTGAATAAGATACTTAGGTACATAGTGAGCTGGCTTTTCATGATTTTTTGACATTCCAACTACAGCAATATTTTTTAGATTATAGAAATTTCTTATCTCTTCGTCAGTGTGATTGTCAGTATTCATTATTAGAATATATTTCTTAAACTATTTATTCTTTAATAAATATAGAATGCCATATTATCAATAATTATCTAATACTGTTTGGAAACATAATAACCAATATAATAAATGGCTGATATTAAAAAAAGTCTTATTAGTTATTAGTTATTTTAATTCATCTTCAGATAAAGGAAGGGAAAATCCTCCCTCTTCTAAAGGAATATCAGCCATAGATATAGCATCTAATAAATTAGAGTCTAAGTCCATAGATTTTATTTTATTTCTTAAGACGTTGATCAAATCATATGTAGTAACAATTCCAATAACATCATTATTCTCATGAATTGCCAAATGCTTTATTTTTTTTTCTACCATTAATTTTGTTGCATCGTTTATACTAGAATTCTTACTAATAGTTATTAAAGGAGAGGACATCACTTTTGCTGCTGTTAATGTATTTGCAAGAATATTTTTAGCACATACTTCTCTAATTAGATCTTTTTCTGTAACTATTCCTATAATTTTATTATCATTGTCTATTATGCTAACTGAACTAACTCTTCGTTTTACCATAATTTTAGATATTTCTAAAGCAGAAATTTCATGATTTACCTTGACGACATTCTTACTCATGATTTCATAAATATACATTGATTGAGGTTCATCGATCGACATTATGTATTAATATAGATTTAAACGGTTATTAATTAAATTTTATTGAATAATTAGTAATTTTAGATATGAGGAAAAATTAACAAACCTCTCCATATGTAAATAAATAGGTGCCAGTCATGATTCTTTTAACTAGAGCAATGGAGAGTCCTTAAAGAAAAAGCTTAAAACCTTTAGCGGTGCTTTATATGGTTTGTAATTCTAATATTAAGGAGTATAGAATGGATAATGATCTAATCAATATCAGCCAATATCAATTGTATTTGTTACATATTAGATCTCCTAAAACAAAAAGTCAATATATCCAAAAATTTGAATACTTTTTTAACTTTCTTGCTCAATAGCTTGGTGAAAAAGAATTTGAAACTGAAAATATTGAGAAAAACTATTATCTTTTGGATTAGAAAGCAAGAAATGAAAATCGGCTTTTCAACTGTATGCTAAGATCTGTTCATTTCATTAACAAAAGAGTATAAAGTTAAAACCTTTGCGGTGCTACTTTTTATAATTATTTTAGCTTTATGAATGCCATTCATTTTAATATTATCTTTAGGCTTATATAATAATAATTATGGAAATTACTCAAACAAACATAAATGAATTTTATAATCTAGTTCAAGATCAAATTAGCAAATTAACTACAAAAGAAGCAGTAGATATTAATAATCTTGCAAAGAATATAATGATAAATTTAGACAATCGTATATCTTCTGAAACTTATGTATCCCAAAAATGCCGTATTCGTTACGGGAGAGATAATTTGGAGATAAAAATGTGGATTTTTAGTCTAATATGTATGTCATGGACAATAATGAATCTAACAAATAAAGTTAAAGAAGGATATTGTCATAACATAGATCATCAACATGGAGATCAAAATCAACCTGAATGTTTTGACGGAAGAAAATTCCATTATTCTATTTACCAAAAATGCATTAAATCTTTCTATGACAGTTTAGCAATTATAGAAAAAGACTTAGCCAAATATCAACTCTAATAACCCAAGGGATAAAGTAATATTATCATCTATTTTGTTGCTATGTTATATGTAGCGCCTCACTTTATAAAAATAGTATTAAATAAATGGCTTATTGATGGTTTCAAAATCTATACTTAAATATTAATGTCATAAAAGTAAAAAATGTATTTTTAAATAAACTTTTTTATATTTAGAACATTTGAATAGTACGTGATGCTTAGAGTCGATATCAACGTTATGCCCGGGCACTGACATCTAACAAACGATAAAGGAAAATCAGAATAATCATATTATCAATAAAATTTGTGAAATATATTATATTTAGTATTTGACATTTTATAATTTTATTTTCTGGTACTTGATAAATTTTATTATTAAATAGTTGTTGTCCCTTGGTCAAAATACATTTTACTTAAAACAAATGGTAAATCTATCTTACTCTAATATACTCTTTGTATTTGTACTGTCTTTATCATTTAGTTTATTTTATAATCCATAGTAATTAGTAGGTTAAAAAAGAAATTATTTTTTAAAGGGATCACCTAAATTTTTTATATATAATCATGCAACAACATAAATTCTATTTGGATTTCATAAGATGACAAATCTTATCAGAAAAAGACAGTTTGTTTTATAATCATGAACTTTATTAAAATGTAATCATATAATATTATCGTGGGAAGATGGGATACTAATTCTAATAGAAGAGGAACTTCTGTAGGTATAAATAGAAAAAAAATAAAATATATAATACTTGGTGGTTTTGTCGTTGTAGCCATTGTTGTTTTATCCGTTTTTATTCCAAGAGCAGGATTGAGCGTTGAGATCATTGAAAGAGATGAAGCCATGCATTCAGTTAAAACGATAAGTGTAAAAGTAAACAATAACAACCCCCAAGAAATTAGAGATGTTATAGTACAATTTGGGGAAAATGGTAAACAACGCACCTTTGGAAATATTGGACCATTTGGAGCAATATTTATAACTCCAGATCCTAATGAATTGAATTTTGATAGGATAATTGTATCTGCTAATGGAGGAAGCATACAAACTGTGAAATTAAGATAATTAGCGTAAATTACGAAGAAATTAATGACCGCATTAGTAAAAGTATATTACTTTTTCTTTCCCTTACTCTTCTAAGAGAATAAGGTAACCAATTTTGACCATAGGGAATGTATTCCTCAACAATAAATCCTCTATCTAATAGATCCATTTTTAGTTTTTCACGAATTCCCTTTAAAAATTGAAAGTGCAAATGCTCTTTTTGTATATCAGTTAGAGAATATAGGTTTAATGACTTTTCGATTATATTAGAATCATGTGTTGCAATTGCAAAAATTTGATTTTGTCTTGTATTTTTATTTTGAAAAAAGATTTTTACCATCTCAAGATAACTATTGTCTATTTCAAATTTGCTTTGATAGGCACGTTCTTCATTTTCATGATAGGCGCCTTTTACTAACCTTATATTCGCATCATATTTTAATAAATTAGATAAATCAGAAGAGCTCCTTTTCAAATATGATTGCACTACAATCCCTATTTCATTAGTTTCTTCAAATACTTTTTGATAAATTGAGAGAGTAGAGTCCACGGTTTCAAAAGATTCCATGTCTATCCAAATAAAAATATGATTTTTTTTTGCAATTGAAATTATTTCCAATAGATGGTTTAAACAGAAATTACTATCTATAGATAGACCAATTTGAGTAGGTTTTATCGAAACCGATCCTTGAATATTTTTAAACCTCATTTTATTTATTAGATTTTTATATTCTAATACTGTATTTTTCACAATTTCTGGGTTTTTAAAATTCTCTCCTAGATAGTTGATAATACTTTTTAATCCTCTCTCATTTGCCTTTAAGGCGTAACTTAACGCATCGTCTATAGTATATCCAGCAATCCATTTTTTAGACAGTTTAAAAAGAAGTTTTTCTAATAGAAAAGGAGTAGTATGATGTGAATGAAGTAAATTGGGAAATGGATTTTCTTTATTAATATAATCCATAATATAGATTATCATTTTTTTTATTAAAGTTATTGAAAGTTGAAACACAGACAAATCCAATAAAATATTTGATTGTTAAAATCCTTTTAACTTTACTTATAAAACAGATTTAAATAATAATGGCATCTGCATTTTTATTATATTGTAAAATTTATTATTTTCTACTGTGATTTTTACTTTCGACTTAATACCCAATGGGAACATTCTTTTATATTCATTTGTTATATTATAAATAGAAGAATAATGGGCACCCAAATGAGCACTGCAAGGAGAGGAATTG
>DASVFI010000139.1:0-11126 GCA_036380115.1 Nitrososphaeraceae archaeon
GAAAAAATAGTGATATACAAACCTATTTTATTGAAAGACTTGAAAAATAAAATTAATTCATTATTAGTTAATGATACATATCTGAAACACTAGAATGAGAAAGAACAATTAATCAATAAATTTAGTTTGTAATGTATTACAATATACTTTCTTTAATAACAAATCTTTGTTAATTAACAAGGTTAATCAAATATTAAATAAAATAATCTTCTAATATTATTTACAAGTAATCCAACGATACCTATGCCTTGAATTCCGCAAAATGAAGACAAAAGAAAGGATATAGGCATTGTCATAGCCTTCCACATTTGTGCTCCATGATTGGCTTGTTATTTGGAAGGCTATGGCTTCTTTTACTAAATAATTAACTAAATTGTACCAAGTTATTAAATAGCGTAACTAGCATCTGTTACACACCTAATCAAATACAGACAAATGTCCACGAGGTCATAGCCTTCTCTTGCATGGGTGTGGTATTCATTGCTAGCATGGCTATGGCTTCTTTTACCAATATTTTGTCTCCAATTATTATATAATATAATTTTCATTATACATTGCTTCCAACTTAAAGGAAGCACTAGATACAAACACCATAGCCTTCTAACAAGTAATCCATTATTCCAACACTACATAGAAGGCATGGCTTCATTTCAATATTACACTGTAGTATTATGAGAAATTATCTCAAATTATTAAATAGCATAATTAGCATGTGATACACACATAACCAAGAACGACAAATTTGATATATTGTTACCATAGCCTACTATACAAGAATCAGGTAGAATGAATTCATTATATTATAGAGGGCTATGGTGTCTTATTCTTGTTCTTTTACAAATAAATTGTCTCCAATTTTTATATAGTTTATTACTTAAATGCAATTAAACAGAAAGATCGAATAGTTGTCAAATGCCATAGTCTGTCTCTCTTTCTGCTTGCTATTTCTCAGAGAGAAGTAGGCTATGGCTTTATTATAATTAACATTGTTCTTCAAGAATTATATAACATGCTTAACAGGTTATTGTACTCATTATAACAGCCGGTTGTTCAGCAGTAAGTCCGAAGAAGGATATTTTCATGGTCATAATTCTATAGTGGTTTTTGATGGAGTTTCACTATAGGGTTATGGCTTTGTTGTTTTACCAATAAATTTGTCTTCAAGTATTATATAGCATGCTTTCCAGGTTTTGTGTACTCTATTTACTCTGGTTTTTCAGTCCATACCAAAGAAAAGAGAGGAACTCACACACTACAATCACCATAGCCTCCTACAACTCGTTTCCTTGGCAAATCGTTGTAACAAGAGGGCTATGGCTTCTTTTCTTCTCCTCCTTCTTATGTTACTTTAATTTACTATGATTAATGCAATGTAAAATTTATGATATACATCACCAGAAAGGTTTTCCAACTGATCAATCAGCGTCTGATCATAAAGCGACCAGGTTCCAATATTAGTCTATTCCACAAAAGTAAAATAAATTAATAAATAGTTATTAAGTATATTTAATATATTATAGTATTGACTACTGAAAATAACAACAATAAAAAAAATTATAATAGTACAAATCAAGAAAAAGAAAAGGAAGAAGAAATGCCATCAGTTGAAGAGAGAGCAAACGCCAGAAAAGAAGAAAAAGGCGAATAATAACCTGATTACTTAAATTATTGTTACAAATTCCATTAATCAAAGTCTTATTTCTTATTATTATTATTATTATTGTTGTTGTCTCAATATTGATACAAATCTAAAAGTTAAAGATATCGGATTTACTATAAAAACTCTTTATACTATATTGTATAAATATCATTGACAAATAATGAATAGAAATTTAATTTATTTCACAATATTGATAATACTAACATTTAGTTTATACTTGACAACAATAGAATCCTTTAATTCTACTACTGCTCAAATAGATCCATCTCAAGAGCAGATAGAACCTATACCACCATCTAACAACACTAATCAAAGTAGTTCTATTGTTATTTCACAACCAGCATTTTAAAATAAATAAAATGATAAATTCTATAAGATAGGAATTAATGGTCTTTTGATAAAACTATTGTATACAATCTTCAAATAATATAAATTTTATATTTTACTAATTATCTTAGAATGAAATAATTTTAATGTAATGTTATCTAATCCTTTAAAATGCATAATAAAATGATTTACACCAATATCAACATATTCATTTAATCCTTTAATTATCTTTTCAGGCGTTCCTATAGCGATACCATCGACAAGATATTGAACTAATTGCTCTTTTGTTTTATCATTTCTTTTATATTTTGAGAGAATTTGATCAATTTCTTTTTCTGTTTCTTCAACTATACATGGTAATACTACTGAATATTGTATTTCATTATGATCTCTTCCAATGGAATTGCAGTATTCCTTTAAAATAGAAATTTTCCTCTTCATTTCATCTGGAGAACCAAAGAAAAGGTTATATCTATCAGCATGTTTTGCTACAACCTTGAGCAAATATTTTTCTCCTGAACCACCAACCATGATTATTGGATGAGGTTTTTGAATTGGTTTAGGATTACATATAGCGTTCTTTAATTTGTAGTATTTGCCCTCAAAAGAAGTCCTTTTTTCAGTCAACATTGATTTAATTATACATAGAGATTCATCTAATTGTTTAATTCGTATTGCATTTGATGGAAAATTATATCCATATGCAATGTACTCGTCTTCATACCAGCCAGCCCCAATTCCTAATTCTGTTCTTCCTTTACTTATTACATCTAGAGTTGAAATCATCTTTGACAAAAGTGCTGGATTACGATACGAATTGCATGTTACTATCTGTCCTATTTTTATTTTTGTTGTTATTGCTGCAATAGCAGATAATAGTGTAAAACATTCTAAAATGTTCTTTTCTATGTCATCTTTATAATGAGGAATTAAATGATCGTAAGTATATAACATGTCAAATCCGAGATTATCAGCTGTGATTGCAATAGATTTCGAGAACTCATATTGTTTGATAGGATCGTTTTCCTCTTCTAATGGCAGGTCTCCTCCTCTCCATCCTTGAGGAATCGTTAATCCAAATAATAATTTGCTATCATTTTCTTTTTCTTTTGATAATCTTTTTTTGTCCATTTATTTTTATATTATTAGTTGTTATCTATAAGCTATGAGCTAACCTATACGAACATTAGATAAAATAGGTTCTGTTAACTTGAATAATGCTACCATAAGAAAAGGTATTCTCTGTTAGACGTATTTCTATATTAGATACTTGTCTATTACAATTCTAAAGGAAATGAGAATCCCTTAGAAAATTCTGATTAATTGAAATACTCTATTACTTTTACAACTAATAAACTCCTTAATTTGGGATTCAATTACCTATTTAAAAATATTTTTTAATAAAAATGAGGTTCTCCCTTAAGGACATATTATCTTATTTTATCTCTATTCTACTGTTACTTTTAGTACATACCTATAGTTCATGATTCTTTTTTTATAGTCTTTACAAATTCTTCTAATTTTTTCAAAGTTTGTGGATGCAAATGGTGCTCTATACCCTCAGCATCTTTATTTGCAATATCTTTGTCTACTCCAATCATTTTTAAAAATTCAGCCAACAAACTATGTCTCTGATGAATACTCATTGCAACATCAATCCCCTGTTGTGTTAGACAAATTCCTCGGTATTTCTCATATTTTAGATAGCCAGTTTCATCCAATCGTTTTACCATTTTAGTTACGCTTGGAGAACTTACATTGAGATATTGAGAAATATCTATGGTTGTAGCATAGCCTTTCTGTTGTACCAATTCATAAATGACTTCAAGGTAGTCTTCCATTCTATCTGTACGGTATTCTTTTTCTTTTTTTCCGATATGAGCATCACGAATTGATTCAAGGCGATTGATGTCTAGATCAGAGTTAACTTTCAACTTCCTTAGCAATTATTATTTACCACCTGTATGTATATTTATTTACTATCACTGTTATGATGGTATTAGTAATGATGTTACATACATTATTGCCATTCCCATCGTAAATCCTGTAATCACAGATGTACTTAACATAGCCTTTCTTGGTTCACTATTATTTGATGACATCCAAGAAGTAATTGATAAAACTACTTGAAATATTGCACCAGCACCAATTGCCAAGAAAATTATTGCAGCAATAGGTGAATAAAGAAACCCTCCAATCCATGCTCCCACTATAGTCGGAACACCAGCTATCAAACCCATTACTATCAGCTTTTGTATTCTGACTTTGCCACCGCTTTTTGCCATTGGTGCTACTATTGCTAATCCTTCAGTAGTATTATGTAATGTAAATCCAACTATTAGAAAAGTGCTTAAGGCCACTTCTCCCAATAGAACAGCAGCGCCTATTGCCAAACCTTCTCCAAAGTTATGTAATCCAATTCCTATTGCAATCATCATTGCTATAGCGAAAGGTTTTGCTAGTTGTTGTTGTTGTAGTTGTTGTTGCTGCTCATGTTGCTGTTGCTGTTGCCGTTGTTGTTTTTGAGGATCCTTCGTGAAAGAAGATAGCAAACTAGATTTTGAGATATTAGCAACAGATTTCAATTTGGCTCGTTCAACAAGTTTTTCAGATGCATATAGCAATACCAAGAAAGAAATAATTGTAATCATAGCAATCAATACTTGACCATTAAAAGCTCCTGCAATATTTTCTGCTACAATTTCATTACTTTCTACTAATGCATCTATTCCCAAGAAGACAAGCAATCCTGCGGTAAGACTAAGGAAGAATTTATACTTGTTCATGCTAAGCCTTTTTATAAATGGAAACCAGAGAAGACCTATCAATACAGGTATAACTCCTACATATATACCAATAATTGCAAAGTATGATGCTTGTTCAATATTTGGAGTTGGTGCTAATGCAGCCGCTTCGACACTCTTGCTAAACCTGGTACCATCAGAGATAGTTACTCCAACTTCATAGGGTACTCCTGCGTTCCAAGGAAATGGTACTATAACTTTTGCTTCTGCCAGCCGTGACAAGCTTTTACTTGGTTCTATTGCAGCTGGAATTATTCGATCATTAATGTCTGCTTGTGCAACTTCTATTTCTTCTGGACCGGTATTACGTATATATGCTATAACTTTATTATTTTGGAATTCTATTTTTTCTATTGTGAT
The DNA here is from genome assembly GCA_036380115.1 of Nitrososphaeraceae archaeon. GTDB lineage: Archaea > Thermoproteota > Nitrososphaeria > Nitrososphaerales > Nitrososphaeraceae > TH1177. The sequence goes on from DASVFI010000139.1 coordinate 5,152, forward strand.
TTCTGGCAAAGGTATTCCTATATTTAATATTGACATACCAGGACCAAAAAGAAATACAAGCATTCCAGCTAATACTATTAATGGAATTAATGCAATAGCGATCATTTTTTTTCGACTTATCTTCCTGTTACTATCTATTCTATTTTCAGACTCCATTTCTCTTAACTACCTCCTTATTCTGAAGGTTCTCCATAACTAACTGCCGTAGATTGAGAATCTTTTGTCTTATTTTGTGTAGTAAAAGTATTGTTACTTGTCTCAGCTGGATAAGTAGCTTTTTCACCTTTAGCAAATGCCACCACATCTGGCTCAGTTTGATCTTCTTTAACCAAGAACAAGCTAGTCCAGCCTTTCTCTGCGAATTCTGTTTTGTGTGCATGGAACATATAAGGACCTGGATACTTGTAGGAGAATTCTAGTATCGCTCTTTCACCCTGACTAAATGTCACTACATCTGTATACTCATGAGGTGTCAAGCTGGTTCCAGTTCTATAGAGCTGAAATAGATTTGCATGTAAATGAAAATTATTTATTTGATCAAATTCTAGGATATTAACCAAATAAACTCGAATTAATTTGTCCTTTTCAATTTGGATAGGATGATGCATGTAATAATTTGGAATTCCATTAACTGTATAGAAATTATTTTCAGTATCAAAGTCATTATCATATCCGTTCATTACCATAACCATTTCATCTGCTGGAGGTCTTGGTGTTTTAGAATCTACAATATATACACCATAAAGACCCTTGGATATGTGCTCTTCTAAAGGTTGCACATGACAGTGGTAAAGAAAGAGACCAAATGGTTCAGCTGTAAATTCATAAATGAAGCTTCCCCCTGGAGCAATAATGTCAAATACTCCATCCATTTCAGATTTATGGATGCCGTGGAAATGCATAGTGTGAGATTTTGACCCGTTATTTATGAACTTGATTTTAACTATATCACCTTCGCTTGCTCTAATTGTTGGACCTGGAATTGTTCCATTAAAAGTCCATGCATCCATAAATATACCTGGCGATACCTCCAGATTCTTGTCTATAGCTACTATGGTAAATTCTCGTAATGTTATTCCGTTGTCTGTTGTTGAAACTCTGCCATAATTGAATTCTCGGAGGTATTTCATTGGATCTATAGTCATATCAGACCTTTCATCTGCATTGATAGAATCTAAAATATCACCTGTAGTTTTAATTGTATTGTATCCACTACCATGTCCACCAGTAACTACTCTTTCCTTTGTTGTTGTTTTCTCTTCCTCCTTTGAGGAGGCATTATTATTATTCTGTGCAATAACTGAAAAGTCAAAGAAAGAAATGGCAAAAGCTGTAGTTATACTAGCCATTAAAAGTATAAAAATTAATATGATTTTAGAATGAGTCATAGGTATAGTAATGTTGGTCTATATAATAAATGTTAGCCTATGCTAACATTATTAATTTATATTAACTGTATCAAAATGAAATTAGAAAAAGCAACAAACACTGATGTCTGCAACCTTAACCAAATTTTTAAGGATTTTTAAATCTGTAGACATCTGTTTATCAATATTTTATACAGATGATATTTTAACTTCTAAGAAATCGCCAAAATTAGTACTAGAAAATAAAAAACACAATTAGAATTATAGTAATTGATGTTGTTGAAGGTATGATAATACAAGATGGAAATTACTCAAAAGTAATAATACTATTCCATCTAATGTACCTATTATTAGTAACTAAACAAACTAATACTCTGATACAAGAATTGATTATCTAATTTACATATATTTTTATTATATATTTTTTAAATTAATTTATAATTTTATTTAATTGATGATACTTAGTTCATTGTTTTTTTTTTTTGGTGTCTTATCTTTTGGTATATAAATATCATAAGGTGTTTTAAATATATAGCAAAACAAATGATAATAACCCCTATTGTTTTACAAGTATTATATAATTTGTTGTTTATAAAATCACATGAGTAGAGATATTGATAGTGGAAAAAGATCAGATGAATCAAGCACAAATGCCAAATCATCATTTTCTTGTGAAAATTGTGGTCAAACATTTAACTCAAGGCAAGAGTTGAAGGAACATTCATCGTCTCAACATTAAAAATTTTTAAATTCTAATAATGATTTAATAACTTAATATTTTTGTTGTTTTTATAATAAAAAATAGGCTTTGTAAAAAATAATGAATTGGAGTAGCTATTGATGCAATAGGTTCTAAAAAAGGATCATCAATTCATTTTTCAGTTTTTTTCTTAATATATTTTTAATGTATATAGGTAGGAAGAGTTAATTATAAAAGAAATCTAAAACAACTTCTGGCAAACAGTCTTCAAGAATTGTTAAATATATAGATGTTTATTGTTTTGATATCATCTGGATATGCCTTTAGATAATTATGGAAGAGGATTACTAGAAAAATCTATTGATGAAACTATACCTATTATTCCTACATTCGTTGAAAGACTTCGAAATAACATTCCAGAAGATTTTATGATACAAAAAATGGAAGATTATGCCTTTGGATTTGTAAATGGCTTAATCATAGGGAACTTTCTGGGAACATATGGTTCAGCGTATTTTCCCAATCCACCTCCAGATTTAATGGATGAAATAGGCGAAGTAATGGCGCGAAGAGCGAGAGATATTAGAGAAGCCTTATTTAAGGCTGGCTAATAATTTGTTGCTATTAATAGTTTAGAAAGTCAATATACTAGCAGTAGTAATAATAAATATAAATACAAGTCTATGGTAGAGTTGGACTTTGATTATAACAAATGGTTTTTGTTATTATAATATCTATACTTCAATAATTTGTTATAGTCTACTATATTGTTCGATCCTAAAATAAATTTATATATTATGAATCAATTGTAAAATACTCTTATTTAATTTGCATTAATCATATTAAATAAAATTTTAAATATTATAAAACTTTACAACTGGATAAAGTAAATTAATAGTCTCTTTTGTATTGTTTTGCTTCGTCTTTGGTTATCTTAAAATAGACAGTATCACCATCAAATCGTTCTATTAGATTTTTAGGAATATGGAATATGTCTTTGCCCACATTGCCTTTTTTTGTTATGATGTATTCTCCTAAAATTTCCTGTACTTCACCAAAATCAGTATCATCTCCCAGCCCTCTTGCTTCTTTTTTTATAATATCCTGTAAATTAGAGTCATTTATAGGAATATCACTTGACATACTTTCTAAAGTTCAACATTTTATATAAGGTCTAACAATTAAAATAAAAGAATTTTTTTATATAATATAAATAAATGTGATCGCTTATTCTAAATTGAAAATAATTTTTAATAAACCCGCTATGTTATCCTCACATTATTTGTAAAAGAAGAAAAAATCATAATTAGTAAAAGCCATAGCCCTCTTTCATCATGTATCGAATGACATGCCAAGGAAACGTAGTGTAGGAGGCCATGGTAATAGTAATATGTGAATAGATGTCTGTCTGTTTGTATTTTGACAGGTACATAATTTTACAAATTATATTATATAATAATTTGAAATAAATTATTGGTAAAAGAAAGAAGAATGTATTGGCTCATCCCTGATCAATTATTAGTTTAAAGTGAAGAATATAAACAACAATTAGAAAGAAAGCAATCTTATTAGTCTAACGTAATTTAGTTTTGACATATAGTATGTATAAAGATTACACTTAATTCAAGTCTAATAACGAACTTCAATTAGTTTTATAGTAATCTTTACAATGGATAAAAAAAGTAAACTTGATTAATTAAAAATTGGAATTAGAAATTATATTTCTGATTGCTTTTTTTGTTTCTAGATATATTATTTCTCCAAGATAATCATCTATTCCTAATATCTCTGCAATATGAGAAGGTCCACAATCTAATATTTTTTCAATTGTAAAACCAGAATTTTGCAAAATCTCTATCAGTCCTCTTGGAATTTCTACAAGTTCTAATCGTTCATCTTTCCATTTTGCTATATTCATTAATGATGATGGTGACGAGAGAGGTAATTGCAAATTAGAATCTTTTGTAATTATTATTGGATAATAATCATTATTATTATTATTATTATCTTCATAATCTCTCATTTTCATATAATAATCTATAGATTATCTAGTATCTAAATATTCTTAATTTGTTAACATTTTAAAGAAAAAGAAGAAAGCATTCAGATATAACTATAAATAACTTCTTTTATAGTCATTGATAATATCTCGATCTTATTTGTTAATTCGGAAACATTGGATGTTGTATTTTCAAATTGTTGTCTTTGATTATCTAAGAATTCATTTGTTCCTTCTTTTATATTATTACTTTGTCTTTTGTTTTCTTCTTTTACGTTTATCATAATAGTAACTAAAAATTAGTTAATGAGACTTATACATGGTAATAAAATAGAAATAAGTAAAAGTTGGTGACAAATTATTGGTAAAATAAAAATGTAATTATGTTATCTGAACGATTAGATGCAGTAGAAGGAATAAAATCAAATATTAATAAAATTATTGATTAATAAAAAATATCATATCAAATGTGTCTTATGTTCTTTATATTGATGTGATTCTTCTTCTGTCAATTTAAACCAGACCGTGCGACCATCAAAGCGTTCCACTAGATTTTTAGGAATATAGAATTTATCACCGTCTATTGTTCCTTTTTTAGTTAGGACGTATTCTATTCCAATTTCTTGAACTTCCCCAAGATCAATTTCATCTCTTAATCCTCTTGCTTCTTTTTTATTTACATCTTTTGGATTACATATTGGAGAATCAGTTGACATCTATTAATAACTATAAATATTTTATATAAATAACATATTCCAATTAATTTGATTTAATTGTTAAATACTAATAAATTGAAAAAGCTTGTATCCTAATTATCATAAGAATGAGCAAATAAGCAGATGAGACTATGGCTAGTCTCCCTCTCTCATGATAGTATCCTACTTGCTTATACCCATACTCCTCATATATTCATCATCAATTCTACTAAATTCATTTAATTCAAAATGCATTAATCATAATAAACCATAATAGAAAGCCATAGCCCTCTTGGTTAGATTAGTCAAGTGAATACTATTTGTTGTTGTAGAAGGCTATGGTAGTATTGTTAGATTAACTTCGGAATTGTCCTTTTTCATTCAGATAGATCAGTTGGTTGGTATAAAATTATTTTATACATGCTTTATAATAATTGGAGATAATTTATCGATAAAAGAAAGCCATAACCCTATAGTGAAATTCCATCAAAAACACAATAGAATTATGACTATGAAATATCTTTTTTGGAATTAGTGGACAACCTGCTGTCATAATGAGTACAATAACCTGTTAAGCATGTTATATATCTTGAAGAACTGTGTTAATTATAATAAAAGCCATAGCCTATTATGAGAAGTTCAATACAATGCAATAACGTTAAGTTAATTATATATAAGAAAATGAGGTAACTAATATAAGGAATATTATCTAATTTACATCTACATTGAATTTTCCTACTGACATTAATAAAAATCAGGAGGATGAGGAAATGAAAGAAAATATAGTAGATTTTGCTGCAATACTGACTGGAAAAGAAGAAGTACCAGAGGTAGATACATTGGATACTGCTTTAGCAACATTTCAATTTAATAATAATAATAATAATAAAGATAATGATGATAAAAAAGAGGATCTGAAATATTCTGTTAAAGTTACAGATACGGATAAAATAAAAGAAGTTCATATCCATACAGGAAAACCTCATGAAAAAGGAGATGTAGTTGCAGAATTGTATAAATCTGAAACTCCATCAGGAGAAGTTATAGGTAATCTAACTGATGGAAAAATTAGATCAAAGGATCTAAAAGGTTCACTACAAGGAAAAAATACTCAGGAACTAGTCAGAAAAATAGAGAAAGGAGAAGCCTATGTCGATATAAGGACAGAGGATAAGCCAAAGGGAAAAGTAAGAGGAAAAATTAAAAAATTAACA
>DASVFI010000140.1:0-3092 GCA_036380115.1 Nitrososphaeraceae archaeon
TATAACAAGATAATGTCTTTATGTTACCTTACAATATTAAGTTTCTTCATTAATATTATAATTATATTAGATTTATCTCTTGATTATTAATTGTAATAACGGTAATAATTGAGCAAAATCGAAAAAGAGATAACAACAAAATCATCATCGTCATAGCCTTCTAAATTTGCTCCTAACCAAAGGGCTATGGCTTTTATTTTTAATAATAAATTTATTATGAATAATGCAATTTAAATTAAAGTATTTATTAGACTCAATATTTCGAATAAATTGTTGTGTGCTTTACAAAATATAATATTTGCATATTTTAAAGACTTGTTTAATTTCTTTAGATTTTGACTATTTCCAGTGTTTTGTGTTATCTAAGAAAACCTGACCATATTGTTTTCCTATACTTGATTCTGTTTCATATGAAACTTCACCCTTGTCAAGTAATTCACTTACTTTAAAAAAATAAAACTCAAGCTCTGGAGGACTGATAACAAGAGCATGTCCACCTTTGTATCCCACAACAAATCTATGTGGAGATCCTTTAGGAACAAAAATTACATCTCCAGGTTTACCCATTATTGATTTTCCATCTAAAATGAATTCATAATCGCCCTCAACTATGTAAAAGGTTTCTGAACCTTTGGGATGTATATGTAATGCAGGTCCTAGATTAGGCGGATGAATTACATCTAGGATGGTATAGCTATCGTTCGTTTCAGAAGTAAGAACCTTAATAGTAAATTTTGCACCATGAAAATCAAATAGTATATTCTTCACAAAAAATATTTTAGGTTTTAAAAATATATCTGTTTAATTTTCAAAAGCAGAGAATTGTTAAGAAGACAAAAAAGTACGCTCAGGATAACTTTCTGTGACCTTTACTTTTTTACATTCGAATCAGATTCCAAGATATCTTTTAATATTTAATGAACTTGTTTTTTGGTATCTCAAAAATCAAGAGTATAAAAGATGAGAAATTATTGAAAATAAGAAAGATATGACTCATTTATACCAATCTTCTCATTATACAATCATTGTGTAATGATAGAATTATATGGTATTGGTATTATTTAAGATACCTAGTAAGAGAACAATTATTAAATTTGTACATTGTTAATAACTTTAATTAAAGTTCCATTCAATAGAGAAAGATTGGATATATCCCTTTAACAGTAGGATTCATCTACATTTTCAACAAGCTGCTTAAGAGTAGAACCTTCCATGTAGTATGATTCTATAACATTCTATTTAGCTTTATTATTAGGAACTATTTTTAATTTTGTATACTTTAGGAAGTATAGAATCTTAATATTCTAAGAGAGAGTAACATAAATAGCGCTGCAAAAATAAGAGTCTATTTTTTAGTAATAAAAGAAGATAATATTTAAAGATAACTTTATATTTCAATAATGATAATAAATAGAATTTTTTTATGTTAATAGCTTTTTTACAGTATTTGTAAATATCTTTTTATCTACAGGCTTTCTCATAATTTGTTCTTTTGATATGCCAGGAACTATAGTTAGCAATTCATCCAATATATCTAAAGCGGTTACAAACAGAATCTTAATTGTTGGGTCTATAGCTTTTATTTGTTGGTATAATTGAATTCCGTTCAAATTTTTCATTCGGATATCAAGTGTCACTAATAAATCATCAAAATTTGAGAGGTCTTTGATATAATTCAATGCATCAGAAGGATCTATAAAAGTAATTATTTCATAACCATCATTCTTTAAAAATGATTCATAAATAAAAAGTATATCCTGTTCATCATCAACTAAAATTATTCTCCTTTTGTTATTGTTTTTTTTTACGAAAAGATGATTTCTTTTTACTTTTAGTTTCTATAATATCCTCAATAGAAGAACATAATAATTTCTTTCTAAGATGAGGACTTACAGTAATACTATCATCAATCGACAATTTGTTAACCTTTTTTATACTGTATGTAGAATATCCAAAAGTTTCGGTTATTTTACATTCACCATTATTTATAAAATCATAAGTGTTAGCAATATTAGAAAATGATTTTAAAATTCTATAAAAATTATCTCCAATAATGATTTGATTAGTAATAGAAAGAGACGAATTTATTTTTGAACAGATGTTTATAGTTGACCCAAATAAATCTATTTGATTATAATCACCTACTAGAGCTAAATCCAATGCTCCATAATCTATAGTAATCCTATAGATGAATGGAGGTAGATGTTGTTTTGATAATTCTTGATTAATAACATAGCGGACATCTATGATTTTAAAGCTACATTCAATAGCATCTCTAAAAACTTCTTCACTTTTATTATTGGATGTTTTTGGAAAGTATGCTAAGAGACAATCTCCAATATTCTTAATAACTTTACCACCATAACTTTTAACTATTTTCGATACTGAATTTATAAATTTAGAATAATAGATTCTAATTTATTCTAAATTGTCTATTGTAATAGTATTTTTAGTCGAATCTACCAAGTCGATAAAGCATACGCAACTTTTTATCATATTGCCAGAAAATATTATTTCTTTTGAAGAAAAATTTTTCATTTAGCAATATTGCTCCTAAAATTCCTAATTAAAAATGATAATGTATCAATATTATGAAATATTAGATTTGATAAATTCATTTTTTTCATCTGAAAAGTCTATCATATATTTATAAAAGTTATTTGGTCAACTAATGTTCAAATACTAATATAATATATTTAGAATATGATTCGATTTAATTCTATTATCTATATAAACAAAGTTAATTGACAAAAATAAAAAAATTGGTAAATTTGGATTAATTGATATTTAATAAAAAATAATATTAAAATAAAAAAGAGGTATTATTTCTTTAAGAATATCCGTCCAACAATTGTTCCGACCAAACTAAAAGACCCAATGATTGCAGCAACAAATACAGTATCTGCTATCGATGCTAATGGTTCGCCTACGACTCCCATAAATATTGAATATATAATAATTATAAATCCAATCAATGCGAATAGCCCTAAAACTACTGATTTAACTTCATCATTTTGACCATCTTTTTTATAATCATCAGATATGTCAGACTTGTTTTTATCCATTTCCAATATCGTACTATTTAATAATAT
>DASVFI010000141.1:0-2054 GCA_036380115.1 Nitrososphaeraceae archaeon
AAAATCCATACAATAGATAGAACAAACATCCAATAAAAGTATTTTTTTATTGGTGATTATAAGCTAATGTATTAAATGTTCAATCGTGCTTATCCATTTTAGCAGAGCCCGGATTGTCTTTATGGCAATGTGGTAATATGGAATAATAAAAAAGATAATAGAGTGAAAAAGAGATTCTTACTTCACCTATTGTTGAGCATTTGCAAAAAATAAGGACAAAAAAGTGGCTCCACTAATCATCAACTTAGGGAAATAACTTTAACTAAGATCACGATTATTAAAGATGTTACTAAATTCTATTGATTAAGAAGACAGTATGATATTATATCATAATAGATTAACTAATGATCTAAAGTATAGAAGATCTGGTTATTCTGAAACTCAATTGGATATCAAAAGTAACAGTTGGTTATTTCTATTTGCCTATTTGCCATTTATAATCTTATTATAATAATTATGATCGATTCTTATCATTTTTCCGGTCTCCGTCAACTCGATTAGTTCGTCAAAAAATTGACTGCTTTGATTATATGTTTCAGTACCAAAAGGATGCAACCAGAACCTTCGCCTCATCAATGGATGATTCTGATCCTTAGGATTAATATATTCCATGATAGGGCCAAATTGCAGTACATATTTTCCAAACCAAAATCCAAGTCCCACATTATGTACTATTTTGGGATACTTTACTAGGATATTATCTATATCCGAAAGATTCACATAAAATAAATTTACATTATTTTCGGAATGCCATTTTATAAAAAGTAATGAACTGTTTTGGTTTACTCGAATATCTTCATCTAGTTTTTCTTTTTCCATAATCAAAAACCTATAATTTTTCTTATTCAAAGTAGAATCTTTTATTCGCCTCAAAGATTTTTCTTGATGACTTATGAGATTTAAAGGATCATTATTTTGTAAATCCCAGTACTCCCCTGGAGGTAAGTATGTTGCGGAAATATAATCCTGACCATTTTCAAATAAAACCCTATATATCAAGCCCGTGGAAAGTAATCCAATTTCTAACCCCTTTGAAGGGTTGGTTAATTCTTTGAATTTATTTAAAATAGTTACAAATCTTGCTTCGCAAAAATTTTGGATAGGAGCCACAAAGTTATCAGCAAATTTTTCATATTGAATCAAGGGCTTAAGATCTATACTAAATTCGATATCAGAATTATTCCCATATTCATCATTTTTATAAAATGAGTATACATTTTCTAATTCATTGTGATGTTTTAGCAAGATCTTACCTTTGTCGTATAATGTCAGGCCAAATTTATTCTTGTCAAACAAATAATCGTTCTTTACTTTTTGATAAGCATAATCAGTTAATAATATTTGATTAGGCCTTGCTATATCCATTATTCTTCTTGCGAGAACTAACTCATGACCCCAAGGTGCAAATTCAGTATGAACACCATCTTGGAAGGAAAGAAAGGATCCAAACCCGATTCCTATCCGTATAAAAACTTGTTCTTTATTTTCTACAGATGTATTAAACTGTTTTATATTTTTGTGGATATAAATTGAAAGCTCTAGTGGATGATCATATTTTGAGAAAACGATTAACATTCCATCTCCTGTGAATGACTTGTATATTTCAGGATGCTCATGAGTTTCGAGAAACCTAGAAATTAAATCTTTAATTCGATTTATCTTTTTTAATTGACTTGATATAGATAAATTAGGATCAGAAGAGCCAACGATATCAATAAAAAAATACCATCCATCATCTATGCTCTGGCTAAGATCATTTCTATTCATATTTCCGATTATAGTTAATTTGTTGAGCAATTCCAATTTATAACTGTTAAAAAACGAAAGTTTAAGAAATTTAGTCGTGATTTCAAAAAATAGAATTGACAAAAAGGGCTGTCAAAATAAAAGTAACAGAAAAATATGTATGAAGGATAATTCCTAGAAATAGAGTCAAAAGGATATAATATATCCACAATATTGTCCGAGTGAAATACGTCTCTTTTATTTCCAGCTATTTTTGTAGAAAATAGACTATTAACCCGTTTGGACATATCTTGTATGACAGATTAAGA
>DASVFI010000142.1:0-2040 GCA_036380115.1 Nitrososphaeraceae archaeon
TCTTAATAGATCTTGAAAGATTTGGAAAAAATATATTGTAGAATCATTAAACAATTTTAATCATAGAACTACTAGTTTCTTGAGGATAATAATATAACGCATTAGAAATTCTGTTACTCTTTTTAGTTTTTAGAAGATAGAATCAGCCGTATTATATTATATTTCTTTTTATATAAAATTTATAATTCATAATATAATATTTATATAATTATTTGCCTTTTATTATAATATCTATAAACAAAAATATCTAATCCATAACTGACTGTGAAATATGTGATAAAGCATCCATATAAATCAGTTTAGAGATGATAAAAGTTTCATAATATAAAAAATTTGGGTACATAGTTCAGAATAAGAAAAGAGAAAAGAAAATAAGATTTGTTAATTGTGCAACATAACACTAATTTGAAAAATTATTTAGGATATTTATTTGCAATAACGTTTTATTTCTGCTTTTGATTTGAATATTTTTCATAATGGACTAACTTAGAAATATCGATTCTTTTAAATTTACCAGGATCCTCTGCAGGAAAGCCTAATGCAATTATTCCTATTGGCTTTACATATTTGGGTAGTTTAAGTATTTCTGAAACTTTGTCATCTAAAAATGCACCAACAAAGCAAGCACCAATTCCTTCATTTACTGCAGTAAGTAAAATAAGCATAGAAGCAAAAGCACCATCTATTATACTATAAAATTCTCTTCCTCTTTTTCCATATCTATCAACAGACCTAGAAGTATTTGCACAAACAACAATCAAAAGAGGCGCGTCATATACTTGCTCTTGGCTTAAAGCAGCTTCCCCTAACTTTTCCTTTATCACAGGATCTTGTACTATTACAAATTCTTGAACCTGAGTATGACCTGCACTTGGTGCTCTGTGAGCATTAGAAATTAATTTATCAACAATTTCTTGAGGAATACGTTTATCTTGTATATATTGTCTTACCATTTTTCTTCTTTTTATTATATCATCAAATTCTGACATGTCTTTTGATCTTATAGAAGTAGATAAAATTTAAACTGTATATTTGGTTTATGTCTATTCTGTTATGATATATACCAATTTTCATCAGTTGCCTAAATAAGTAATAGATAACTTTTGTATTGTATTTCTTGAAAGTAAGGCTATGTAGAAACTATATTATAATAAACAACTTTACATATCTATGCATATGTAAGCAATATAAATCGATCCTGTTATTGTAGCGTTGTATAAACCTGATACATACCTCAATAAATGGTAAATCATCTTATGGAGATATACTACAAATCTGTTAGACAGACCTATGATGGATATATAAATATCTGACCTTGTTACTGCAATGTCAAATGAAAGTACATATGTAAATGTTCATACAGAACAATACCCTAATGGTAAGATTCGTGGACAAATAATGAGTGGAAGTTACTCAAGAAAAATATTCATTCATACATAATTTTTTATTTTTAATTCTATTATTGTAGATATTCTATTATAATATTAGATAATATAAAAGAAAGAAAATGGAAATTGAGCCAAAAAATGGTCAATTTATCAAATATAGTCAATAAATATTATAATATATAAAAATACTATAATACATATATAAAATAAAATGTAGGTTTATTTAATGACAAATTATACAATACAGGGCATCTCCAATGCTAATAAACTTTTTATTTTCATTTTCTTTGCGGCATCTTTGTTATTGACATCTACATACAGTTATGCTCAATGTTTGCCTGATATTATGGCGAATAAATCAGCAAAAAACACAAATGACACTTCTTTGGCAAACGTCATGAAATCAAAACAACAACAACAACAACAACAACAAGAACCAGAAGGAAATGAGCAAAAGACAGAAGATATTCGAGTGATTACTACACTAATTAATACACCTGATCAATTAACAGGAAAGGCAAAAGTTACGGTGACTTTTATTGAAGAGGATGAAAATAATCAAATCACATTTCAAAGCAATAACAAGACAATAACTGCAGAAGAAGAGATAGCATTTCCTTTAACGTTAGTAAAAGCTGTAAATGAAGAAGAA
>DASVFI010000143.1:0-3381 GCA_036380115.1 Nitrososphaeraceae archaeon
TTATTAAATTATTTAAATTAGGATAAAGTATAATTAAATTCTCCTCTCCTATATTGTTAACTCGTATAAGTATATAACATCTTTATAACTATCAATATAAATTATAAAAAATTAATAGTAATTAGTAGATTATACATCTAATATAATTTGCGCAGTCCTTGAATTGTTTTTTATCTTATTATAAGTTCAATATTATAATTTCTCTAATTTTCAATAAAAGCTTTTACTACTGCACTCCAGGCATCGCCAATGTTTATTTTATTATAACCTCCTCCACCCAGAGCAACTATTCTTCCATTACTATGCTTATGTGCAAGACTGTGTAATTTTCTTGCTGCATATTCATGACTATTATGTGTCAAATTTAAATGAGTTAATGGATCTTGTTTTAGTGAATCTGCACCGCATTGTAGGATAATTAACTCTGGTTTTGCTTTGTTATCAACAAAATCTTCTACTCTTTTAAAAGATGCAATAAAATCTTGATCTGTGGAATTAGGATATAAAGAAATATTTAATTTCGTACCTACAGCATTGCCCTTTCCAGTTTCCCATTCTGATCCAGTACCAGGATAGAGAAACTTTCCGTCTTCATGAATATCTGCAATGAATAGATGAGGATCATTCTCAAATTCATAATAGACACCGTCACCATGATGTGCGTCTATATCAATGTAGGCTATTTTCTTAATACCATACTTTTTTCTAGCTTCTAGTATAGCAATTCCAATGTCATTAAAAACACAAAACCCCGCTGCAGTAGTTCTCCTTGAATGATGAAGTCCACCAATAGGATTAAATGCATGTTCTATCCCATTTTTTTTTCTAACTACCATATCAAGTGCTTTTAAAGTTGACCCTACAACGTATGAAGATGCATCAAATATTCCTCTAAAAGCAGGTGTATCACCTTTATCCAAATATCCATTACCAGTTTTTCCAGCCATCTTAACAAGGTTCACATAATCTTTGTCATGAAAGGATAGTATAGATTCTTCCAAAGCCAATTCTGGTTCTTGAATCAAAATTGATGGAGATTTATCTAAATCCATTTGTTGAAATTTAGACCAAAAATCATAGATTCTTTCGTTGTTCCAAGGATGTAATCTTCCGAATCCATATTTTGATAGCTGGTCGCCAAATAATATGGCTGTTAAACACATTAACAAATAATAAACAACAAACGCAATAAAAGAATCATCAAATAAAGATGGTTATTGTGTAATTTTTGACCTATACCTATGAAATAAAATCATTCAATCCCATGCAATTACATTCTCATTAAGAGTAATTCAAGGTATATAGCCATTCAAAATTTTTATATATCTATTTAGATATATCGACCATATTGAATTTGTTATTTAAAATCCAAGGCAATAGATAGCAGATATCTCGTTAATTAATGTATTTAAAATCTAATAAAAAGTGATTGTATATTTTTTATAATATTGGATAGCTCTTAATATATGTAAGATCCTAGAATCATTTTTACATATTATGTTTTTGTTTTTGATGTTCACCTAACTTGTCTAAACTATCAAAAGTCTCCTTGCATAAGTCACATATTAGTGGATTCAAATTACTATCGTCATAGTCTAATCCAGGTTCTCCTTGGTCCATAACTAAATTAAGACAATATAATATATTAAAGCTATTTAATATTTTTAAGATAACATTGAAATCTTAATTAATTATCAAAATAATTTGGTATATATACATCATTTATAAACCAAAATCTAAAATATACCCGTTTTTTTCTATTACTACATGTCACAAACGGAATGGTTTACTACTTATTTACAATATGAAACTCTAAAAGATATGTTAAGCGTAATTCTTTATACGTCGCAATCTTTTATGACTATAACGCCATTACTTTACCATATAACATACCAGAAAAAGGAAATAGTATTTATTCATACAGGCATAGTGGGAGGCATTGTTGCTCATTATCACATTATTGAAGAAAAACCAAGAAAGAAATTGATTGAATTAAATAAAATGACCGGTAATTTTACTTTTGTTGATAGTATTGGTAGCAATACTCAATCTATCTATATTCCTATTGTAAAATTGGTAAAATCCACTCTTAAATTTCCCTAGGTAATTTAGAAGAGATAAAGTTTATAACAGTAATCTAGATGGTATAGATTCATCATTAATTTTTTTCTTGAAACAACTATAACTTCATAATTTTACTCTGAATCAATATCAATTATTTTAATGTAATAATAATTATAATGGTCTTTATTCTATCTCCTTTCGAAATTCTATAAATTATACAACCTATTTATCATTATTATCATTACTTTACCTTATCCTGAGCGGATTTAATTCTATTCAATTTCCATTTTGATTTTTTTTATTAAATCATCTATGGATATTGGTTTTTTAATTATACATTCTGAATATTCTTTAACTCTTTGATAATTCAAGTCAAATGCAGTTATGAAACATATTTTGATTTTTTTATCTTTATCTTTTATTTTTTGAGCGAGTTCTATACCATCCATTTCTTGCATCTTTATATCTAAAAGTGCCAAGTTGTAAAAATTTACTTTGAGATTAGATAAAGCTTCAATTGGACTAGTAAACATATCCACTGAAAAACCATTAGATTGTAATCCAAGACTAAAAGCCAAAGCTATATCATACTCATCATCTACGAGTAAAATTTTGTTGTTTTCACCCATTGGTATATCTTTACTTTGTTTATTTTTTATTTATCTTTATTAAAGTTATTGTTGATATTGCTTTTTCCTAATGGTAACTTAAAGTAAAAGATAGCTCCACAATTACCATCTTTGATATTGTTTTCTACCCATATCTTTCCACCATGAGCTTCCACAATATTCTTAGATATATACAATCCTAATCCTAGGCCTTCAAAAGATTTTGTAATAAACTTTGAAAATATCTTTGATAGTATTTCTGGATCTACGCCTTCACCGGTATCTCTAACGGTCACTAAAGCATAATTATCATTCTTGTTACATTCTTTCTTTTCAATGGAAACAAATATCTCACCTTCTTTAGTAAATTTAATAGCGTTGCTTAGAAGATTAGAAATTACTTCAGAAATTCTTTCTTTATCAGCTTCTATTAACAAACTCTCTTTAAATGGTTTAAAATATAAATTTACTTTAGCATTATCATTTACAATAAGAGATTTATAATCATGTATAATATTTGATATAACTTCATTAAGATCAAACAGTTCTTTGTTTAATGTTAAGGTCCCGCTTTCAATTTTAGCGACATCTAATATGTCATTAGAAAGTCTTTGGAGTCTAATGGAATTTCTATTTATTGCTTGTGTGAATTCTTTTTGTCTTTCTGGATACATTTGTAATAGTTGAGAAAATGACAAAATAGCCTGGA
>DASVFI010000144.1:0-3449 GCA_036380115.1 Nitrososphaeraceae archaeon
TATATCAGGAGAGTCATCAATATCTATGATATCATTTGTTGTTTTTGCAGTATTTGTTAAATCCGGCTTAATAGCCATGGTGGATTCATTTAATGTTGGTTCTTTGTTTGTATATGGATTTTGCTCGGCATCTTTAAGAGAAGTATTATTGAAGTTAGTATTACTTTTGCTAAATCCTTTCTTTTTATTCATTCAATGTATATTATAACAGATAGTTTATTTCAGTTATATTTGATACAAACTAAATTCTAATCTAAATATTATAAGATTTTTGTACTTGTCCTTCTTAAACTAACACTAAATTTTAATTAATATTATCTTTAATTTCTAAAAAGTAAACAAAGCCCAAAGATTTCATTAATACTACCAAAATTAATTGTAATTAAAGGTAAGAAACAGGTTGAATTTATTAATACTAGGATAAATTAAGCAGATAGTTATAATAAGCAAACCCAAAATTTCTTTGATGGCTATGTTTTTCTAAACTTTTGATTGTATTAATAATATTTTTGACATTGTGGTCTGGTATTCGTTCCTCTATACTTTAGGACATTTTCCTCACTTTGATGCCACTTATCTTTTTCATTGAAATGTTATCTAAATAAGTTATTAAAGTAAACATTATAGGTAACTAGGGAAAAAACTTGATAGAAATTTACTTTATCAATTTCTCAGAGATAATTTAGAAAAGATAATAACAAAATTGTCCTAACTATGATATTAAATGAAGTTATAAATAAAAATTGAATATAATACTATCATTAATAGAATGTTAATTACTTTTATTTAATTCCAATTGTATTATCTGAAATATAAAATATTGAGTATGAACTTCAATTTTTATGGTTCTATAAAAGATAACAAATAACTTTAGAGAATATTGTATTTACTAAATTCAAATAATTTAACATTAAATGATAAATGTTACATAGTTCTCTAATTAATAATATTAAATGCTTTACTCTTTGGATATAGCCATTTTAGGGATTTTAGGATCAATATAATTAAGGTTGATATCGGAGGAGTGTGATATATTATCTATATATATAATGAATTGTTTATAAAATTTTACTAAATAAGTTAATTTTTATTATTATCTGTAGACTATTGTTATCCAATCTGTTTACAATTGTATATACTCGTTATAAGAAATAAAGCTTAAATAATTATTGAAGTAAACTATAAGCCCCTTGAAAAAACTTATTTTACAATACAATATTTTAATCATCTCTATTGTTTTTTTATTATATGCAATATATTTTACTTCTTCTTCAATTGCTTACTCAATTGACTTTAACGAGGAATCAAACTTGATAGAACAGGCTAACGATTATCTTTCAGAGGGAGAAATAGAATATGCATTACAAATATATGATGACATTCTTAAATCAAATCAAACTAATATTTCTGCATTAAATTACAAAGGATTAGCATTCGCAAGTATGGGTAATTATGAAGAAGCCATCAAAATGTACGATAAGGTTCTTACTATAGACCCTGATGATCTTTTAGCATTGAATAACAAAGGTGTCGCCTTATATAATTTAGGTAATTATGAAGAAGCGATCAAAATGTACAATAAGATTTTGATTATAGACCCCAATGATGTTGATGCAAAATACAACAAAAGCATTGCATTACTTAGTTTAAATAAATCCCAAGAAGCGAATATCTTATATGATGAATTGTTCAATATTAAACAATGAAGCTAAGAAGTGTCTATAAAACAATTACAAAAAAATAATAAGAAAGTAAACCATAACTTTACATTTTAAGTATTAATAATTTTATATTTCAATAATTTGTAACTTACTAATACAAAATGATATAAAAAATGTTTTTTTATTCTTTAGATTATTATGTTAAATGGTTAATTTATTTAAATATAGTCTATAATAATCGAGCTTATCTGGATCATATCTTTGTATTATTCTAATAGGTTCACCATTGTTTATTCTACGTATTAGCACATCTCGATGAACGTAACCAGTAACAAATTTGTACCCATTACTTTTAGCTTCACTTAAAAATTTCATTCGAAGATTATGGCCTCCACTTTCTCCCCAATATCCTGTTTTAATATTTATCCGTTCCAAGAAAATAGTATTTTTCTTCCCAAAATTGTCTTCTATCGTTCCTCTTCTTAACTTATAATATTCTAATGGTCCACCCTTGGCAAAGCCAATAACTTTTCCGGTAGTTTCATTCAATCTTAAGCTAACAAGAATAGTTCTAGGGTGCTTTATTGATTTAGTAAACTTTTTTTCATTATTTATTTCAAGAGGGTTATTAAGCTCTTTATAAAGACTTAGAAGTGCTTTTAGAGTAGTTGGATTGACATTTTTATTATCTTCTGATTTAAATACTAAACATATTTCTCTTTTTCTAACTGCATTTTTTATTTCAATTTCCTTTAGAAAAGATTCTTTAAATCGGTTTATGTTATTTTGGTAATTTTCCTTATATTCTTCAGAAATTCCGTCTAAAACGCGATTGAGCATTGTTTTCTCTTTATTGAGTAAAGTAAAGAATTTGACTGATTCTTTGTTTATACGTGATGGATGCCATCCCAGTCCATGCGCATTACGTCTAGCTAGTTCCAGAGCATGTTCAAAATCATCTAATGCATAACCTGCAACACGTTCGGAAACTGAAAGGAACCATCCAAGATCTTCATAATGCTTTCGTTTTTCTATATCCGTTGGAGAAATTCCAGCATCAGTGAATAATTGATGCATTCTTTGTCTTGCATGCTCAGCTATCTCTCCTTGGAAGGGATATGCTGTTCGATGGATAATTGCAATAACTATATCTATATTTAAACCAGCTTCGTCAATAGACTCTTTAATTCTTTTATCATTTCTTATATAAGATTCAACAGCATCTTCATTTGGTTTTTCAAACCTTTTGAGGGGATCAAAATCATGATAAAGAGCAGAAGTGAATAGATACTTTATATCAGTCAAATCAAGTTGTTTATTTGTATCTATCTTTTTTTGGCCATATGCAGCAAGTAAAGTGAAATAGGTAGCTTCTAATTCATGATTGATGTTATGATAGCCATAATAATCAACTCCAAGACCATTAACGGAAAATTCTGTTATTGCATGTTCCATCATCTTATTCAACCATTTTGTAGAAATACCTAAGCTGTTACCTATTTGGATTATTCTTTTTTTTAGTATTGCTTCATCTGTTTGACCAATTTTATATTTTAACCACCACCGAAGTAAGTGTAATCTTTTATGAAATTGATACCATTCATAGGTGGGAGCAGCAAGTGGATTGGTAAATGTAAAATCTAAACTCGATTTACCTTGATACTCCTTCTTAGACAAAATAACTTTAAACACCAAAGATATATAGTATAACAGAAGATGACTATAAAAATTTTATAATTATAAATTTTATATTTCATTATAATAATTTTTCTATAATAATAAGGATTT
>DASVFI010000145.1:0-30601 GCA_036380115.1 Nitrososphaeraceae archaeon
TCTTTAATCTTACATGGGTCAAAATCAGCAAGTAATCTTATCCCATTTGGACTGATTGTTCCTGTTAATCCTACTGATCCTGATTGAGTAGGACATTTATTTTTATTGCTGACTATGATAACTTCTTTTTCTTTATTATCATAATCTCTCACTACTACTTTATTTTTACTGATTTTTTTTGTAACTACTTTAATTTCATTTTTAACTTTCTTCTTGAAATCCTCAGAATCTTTTGAGGATGATGGACTACCGTCAGGAGGGGAACTATCGTCTGAAGAACTAAAAGATGCCGAACTAGTTTCAGTTACCTCATCCCTATCATCATTGGATTTTCCACCATCATCGGTTTCTCCTTTATCCACATCTTTGTCATTCTCTTTAGCCTCATTATCGTTATTGTTATCGTTGTCTCCATTATCATCATTAGAACTATCAGCAAAAGAGGCATCTTTTTCCTCATCAACATCTCTGTCATTCTTTTCATCGTTTCCCTTGTCATCTCCACCGTTCTCCTCTTCTGCATAAACAAATTCTGTATTATTGGTAACAAAAGAAATGGTATTGTCTTCAAAAAGATTGTTATTTTGGAATGGAGAAGATGTTGTTAAAATTATACTAAAATAAATAATTAGACCTATAATTGTAAATGACTTTTTTAACATAAATTTATTGTTATGTATTATTTAGCTACAAAAGATATAATGATTTGTCGTTTTATCATTATCAATCTATCATGATAATCAAAGGTAGTAGTGTATGATAAAATTTGGTTTTGCATTAATTATGACGGCTAATGATATTTCTCGCTTCTCATAAACACATCAAATGTCTTTCATTTAAGTAAATGAAATATTGTCTTTGTTTTACAGAACCTACCAAGAGGTTGGGATATGACCGTTTCAAATAAATTCTAGAGAAATATTCATTGCTTATTTTACTGCCTATAAAATGTTAAATCTCACTTGTTTAATATTGGCTATCATATATCCTCTTCATCGACAAGCAGACAGATTTTACAATCCCTATATCTAAAGATTACTTGAATTTTTTCTTGTTTGTAGATTATTTATTGCAGTATCTTGTAAACCTATTCTTTAAATTTCAGATTGTATTTTTTATAGCAAAATGAAGGCAGCTGTATATCGGGAGCACAACAAGGATCCAAGAAGAGTTGTAAAAATAGAAGATATAGAAATCCCAAAAATCAAGCATAACCAAGTTCTTATAAAAGTTGAAGCAGCATCTTATAATTACAATGACCTCTGGGGAATATGGGGAGATCCAATTAAGATTCCTCTTCCTCACATTTCTGGAAGTGACATTGCTGGAACAGTAGAAGATGTGGGAGAAAATGTTTTAGATATCAAAAAAGGAGATAGAATAGTCGGCTATGCCAATCTAACTTGTAGAGTATGTGGAAAGTGTACTTCTGGAAAAGAATATGATTGTCTTAAAAGACAAGTATGGGGTTTTCAAACTGGTCCTTTATGGGGAGGATTTGCTCAATATACATATTTGCCAGAAGTCAACGTTATAAAAATCCCAGATAATGTTTCATTTGAAGATGCAGCAGCTATTTCTATGGTGGGATTGACAGCATGGCACATGTTAGTTACTAGAGCTAATATTCAACCTGGGCAAACTGTCTTGATTATGGGAGGAGGAAGTGGTATGGGAATAGCAGGTATTCAGATTGCAAAGTTATTCAATTGTGATGTTATTGCAACAGCAGGCAACAAAGAAAAAATGAATAAATGTCTTGAATTAGGTGCTGATCTTGTTGTAAATCATAGAGAGCCTGACTGGTACAAGAAGGTTAGGAATTTAACAAATAATCAAGGCGTAGATACTATTTTTGAACATATAGGAAAATCTGTATTTGCACAAGAAGTCAGTCTCTTGAATATGGGAGGCACCTTAGTATCAACCGGAGCAACAACAGGGTATGATTCCGAAATAGATTTGAGATATCTCTTCTTTAGGGGACTAAATCTTATGGGAGCTACTCAAGGAACGCGTGGTGGATTAGAAGAAATAATCAAATGGACAAGTAAAGGAAAAATAAAAGCAATAATAGATACAGTTTATCCTTTTGAAGATATGGTAATGGGACACATAAAAATGATGGAATCACAATTGTTTGGAAAGCTGGTTACCACTCCACAAAAATTATAGAGTTATTTAAAAATTAGAATATAGTTTCTGGAAAGAATAAAAAAGTGGTATATATCAAATCAACGTTGAGAAAACAACTTCCAGCAACATTTATTTAATATTAAAGTAGTTTTGGGCAAAAAAAGTATAATGTAATATATGGACATATATTACCAATTTTTTGACATTATTATTATTCATCAGAAATTTTATTTTTTTTAAAAAGATAAACTTCTGAATTATAAATGAAGATATTTCTCCAAGAATAGAAAGATCTGATCAGTTTTTGCAGCAACATGCGTTCTAAACTGAAACTTGTTGTACTGTATGTAGATTTGGTTGACTCTACATTGATGACAAGAGATTTTTCCGTTGATAAGTTAGCTAGAATAATACAGATGCTCACACAAGAAATGTCTGTCACAGCCTTAAATTTTAATGGACAAGTATTAAAATACGTTGGAGATGCTGTAATAGTATATTTTCCTAGTGAAGTAAACGATTCTATTTCCTGTAGTTCTGCAATAAATTGTGCATTTCATATGATTGCTATAATTGAAAAGGGGATAAATCCTGTCTTAAGACGAAATAATTATGACCAGTTGCAAGTAAAAATAGGAATAGATTCTAGCGAACATTCAATTATTCAATATGTATTAGGTGAAAAATCTTATATTGATATTTTGGGATATGGTATAAGCATGTCAGCAAAATTGACGAAATTAGTAAAGCCTAATCAAATTGTTACTAGTCATGGAATATATATGAATATGCATCCATCGCTTAGAAAAAAATTCTCTGAATTGGAGATAGCTCCTAGAATATGGAAATATACTGATAAAAAAATTCAGCCAGGAATTTGGAAATCTTTGGACGATATATAAATGAAGATAAATTGTGTTTTTAGAATACCGTTGATATTTGGCTTGAGCTATAAATATTTCTATTTTGACAATTGTTATACCTTAGAATTCAACAATTCCAAACACAGGCTAGCCAATTAATTAATATGGAAATACCATCAAATCTATAATTGTAGTATTATCATTATAGATTGAAATTTAAAATATGTATCTTGCTCTAGTAATGAAATTAATAAAATGATTATTGTATTAAATATTACGACATTCGGCTACCTTTATTCCAACATTAGATTCAACAATACTTTTGATACCATTTTGCATAAAGTCTTTAGATTCTGCTGAAATTACCTTACCTTCTTCACTACTAATGTATTTATTCGGTCCTAATCCTACACTTCCTTTTACTGACAGTGTTGGATAAAAGTCACCTAGCGTCAGGTCATTCACTATTTTTTGAAGCTCATTCTTTGATGATGTTGCTTTTATTATAAATTTATCAAATTTTGGATTATCTGAAACCTTTTGCATAGATATTATGTTTCTAATATCATACTGCTTTATGAATTCATCTACGCTATCTTTAAATCCACTAAAGACTATTGGTAAACTGGCATCACCATACTCAATCATGTTTAATTGCATTTGTTTGATTTTGATTTCATTTTCTGCTCTGAGAATCTTATGTTTTTCATTTGATTCATCTAGTAATTCATAACATGTTCCATCAATATCTACATTTACATGTTTTTCTGGGTAATAACTGAATGCAAGTAGAAAGCCTACAGTCCCAACTACCAATAATGCCAATATCCCAGGAAATGCAAGTTTATAGAAACTTAGAGCCATTTTTTATCCAGTCCTCCTCCTCACCTGTTAATTAGCTGAAATCGACATAATATCGATACCTTCTTTCTACTTCTTTGTTATTTCCTGCATTAACCGAAGAGATTCCATATCTAATATTTTTGGAAATATACTCTTTCAGGTAATCCGCATGTTCATTATCAGGAAAACACGATATCAGCAAATTTTCAATTTTTTTCATGAATTCAACAACCTTTTCATGATACTCTTGCTGAGTAGGTTTACTATTGTTAGTTACCTTAAACCATACAGTTGCAGAAGGTGCAGCATATGTTTTTGCAACATCCTCTAATACTCTATCGAGTTCAAAGAAATCTATATTTTTTAATTGATTCATAGATCTATTACGTGATTTGAGGTAATATCCTCTACGGAATTAATTTATGGTCTCTACATTCCGTTTCGGAAAGGCATACATAAGTGATGTGTAAATTCAATATATTGTTATAATACCAATTATTTCAATTTTCCATTTCGGAAATAATTAAAGATCGGCTCGTTTATAACAATACTGTCATAAGAACAACCATTACATGTTGGTGAAGATACTCTGAATTAGCGAAGAACATATATTTTATCTTTCTCGACATTACAAAAGTCTTGACTATGACATATTTCATGTCCATTGTTGTAATTTTTAGCTATTGTATCATTGTTTTAACTTATTTAGTTATGATACAAAAATTGTATTTTTATTCCATCGAAATCATAAGCATAGAATGATGAAGAGAATTGATTATCCTTTTCATTTATTTGTTCATCAATACCTATTTTAAATTCTAAAAGACGATTCTTTAGCAAAAATAAATCATCTCGACTATGTAAATTTATTGCATAATGATCTAATCCTAGTTTTTTATTGTGATTAAGAGCATGAGAAATATTTTCATTTTCTCCAAACCATGTGTTCGTAGCAATATGGTGATGATATCTATTTGCAGCAAAGAAATATGCTCCTGGAAATGTAGCAGTATGATTTAGATCTAAAATCTCGTGATAGAATTTTTTTGCTTTGAAAAGATTAGAAACTTGCAAATGAATATGGCCTATAGATGTTTTAGGAGGAAGATCATTCCATTCATTATCTACGGTAATAGAATCTTTCAATAAATCTTTTACATTTAATGGTTCAGTAACCATATGTACTGTATGATCTTTCCATTTCCATTCTGAAGGTTGTCTATCTCTGTAAATTTCGATTCCATTAAAATCAGGATCATGTATGTATATTGATTCTGATACTGCATGATCTGCCATACCCTCATAATTTTCAGGACTAAGATTCTTTTGTATATGCTTAAGAAAATATGCTAAATACCTTCTTTCTGGTAATAAAATTGCAAAATGATATAATCCTGATACCCTCTGTTTTCTTTGTGGTTTGAGAACATCTTTTAATTCTGTAAGTGCAATCAAAAACAATGATGAGTTTGTATCAGATGATAACGATGATGAAAGAAATGCTGTTTTAGATTCTTGTCTTATAGTCTTAAATCCAAGAATTGATCTATAAAATTCAATAGAATTTTCTAAATCTGAAACTTTAAGATGTACATGATCTATTTTTAATTTAGGATTAATCACTATTATAATAATAATAGTTTTGGAATATTTAAGTAAAAATAATGAACAAAGGTAATAAAAACTTGAAATATAAATTCAAAAGTAGAGGATAGGTATATAGATAATAGCAATTTATTCAAAGAATAACTGGTCCTGCTTTATAGAAGGGTTCAAATCCCACGCATTTAATTAAAAATAGTACTTAATCCTTTGTATCTTTTGCAGGTCTCATTTATTAATTAATATTTTTAACAATTTTTAAAATGGTAAGTAACTATTTCTAATCATATTATAACAATACAACAAAAATGGCTTCAATTATTATATAGAATATGATTTACTATTCATATTATGAAAAATATTGTTCTTGGCTTGATGACAATTATGTCATTTATGGTCATATCTTTGATTTATACAACGGCTTTTGCACAATCAACTAATCATACTTCAACATTACAATCACCGCAACAACAACAAAGTTCATTTTGTAAACTGACTGAATCTGATATGTTAGGTCCTTTCTATAAGGAAAATGCCCCATTTAAGCAAAGACTTGGTGAAGGAGTAGAAGGAGAACGACTAATAATAACAGGAAAGGTTATGGATATGAGATGTCAACCATTGAAAGATGCTATATTAGATGTCTGGCAAGCTAATTCAACTGGAGAATATGATAATGAAGGATTTACGCTTAGAGGCAAGGTTCAAACAAATAACGATGGAACCTATATTATAGATACTATAGTGCCCAAAGAATATGCTACAGGAGACATAAACCGTCCAGGTCATATACACTTAAAAGTTGGAGCTCCTAATCAGCCAACACTAACTACTCAATTATACTTTGAAGGAGATCCTTATCTTACTGACTTGGAGGATAAATCATTGATAATGAAAGTTACAGATGAGAATGGAACAAAAAAAGCAAATTTTGATTTTGTTATTGAACATTATGATGAATATGAAAAATAAATCTATTTTTATTTTTTTAGATATAGATAAAAATACTAATTTTAATAATTTAAATCACAAGTGTTGAGATTTGTGATAATATCTAATTTTATATAATTAATATAATCTGGATAAAAAAATGATATGTCGGAGCAAATTCAGACGTAGGTATTATTGCATCTCGTCTGCCACAATCAGAGTGAGTGACAAGACAAGAATCGATAGATCTTTTAAAATAATTGATAATAAGCCTTTGACGGTATTTGAAAAATAATTGCAGAAATTACATATAACTATAATAGATGATAGAGGTAAAGTTGACACATAACATCCTAACTAATGTATGATCTTATTTTAGTTTAAAGTATCTTTATATTTTATAAAGACCATATGATGTTGAAGAAATAAAAAATGGAATCCACATTAGTAAGAAAAAGCAAGAAAGATATTGATATAGGACTTTCTGAAGACTCCCTTAATGGAGTAATACAAATTTTAAATAATGTATTATGCGATGAATATGTTCTCTACACAAAGACTAGAAATTACCATTGGAATGTAGTTGGACCTCATTTCCATGACAGACATGAATTCTTTCAAGAACAATATGAAATTCTTGACGAAATTATTGATGAAGTAGCAGAACGCGCTCGTCAACTTAATGGAAGATCTTTAGGCACTCTTCAAGAATTTTTAGACAATGCAAGGATAAAAGAATCACCTGGTGAATATCCGGATGATATGAGAATGTTGTCCAATGTACTATCAGACCATGAACAAATTATCAAAACACTAAGGAAAAATGCAGATGAATGTGCAGATAAATATCATGATATGGGAACAAACGACTTTCTAATAGGTATCATGGAAAAACATGAAAAAATGGCTTGGATGCTAAGGGCTCATCTTGACCAAGCTTAACCTTCATTTTTTTAGTTTATTTTACCATTAAATATTAAAAAATTTAATTACTTATATGATATTCTTGAAAAATTTCTTTTTTTAGTGTGACCAATTCATTTAAAATTAATCAATTTAATCCTCAATGCATAATATAATATAAAATATGTTTAATAAAACAATCAATCAACCAACGATAAAGAAACCACCTATAACACCATCTAAACCAAAATCACCGTTAGAAAGAGGAGGAGGAATATAGAATTTTGATTCCAATAAATGAAGAAATTTTGATTAATGCTATTGAAAAAGTTAGCAAGAATGTAGTCAATATTGCAAGTGTAAGAATGGTAACTGATCAGCTCTTTCGTATATTTCCAGTAGAGGGAGTTGGATCAGGTATCATAATTGATAAACAAGGTCATATTCTTACCAACTATCATGTTGTAGACCATGCAAGAAGATTAAAAGTTACTCTACATGATGGTAAAACATTTAATGCTAAAGTAATAGGAACAGATAAACTCACTGATCTTGCGGTATTAGAAATAGAAAATCATGACAATAATTCAATTGATTCCATTTCTTCTGTTGAACTAGGAGATTCTGGTAATCTAAAAGTAGGTCAAATAGTCATAGCTGTAGGTAATCCTTTTGGTTTAACAGGAGGACCTACCGTTACAACTGGAATTATTAGTTCATTAAATAGAAATATTGAGTTTGAAGATGGAATACTAGAATTGGTTCAAACTGATGCAGCAATTAATCCAGGGAATTCTGGTGGACCTCTAGTAAATACGAATGGAGAAGTGATTGCAATCAACACTGCCAAGATACCTTATGCACATGGAATAGGATTCGCTGTTCCGGTTAATACAGCAAAAATAATATTATCGGATTTAATCAAAAATGGAAAAGTTAATCGTCCATGGCTAGGTATTTCTACTATTAATATAACTGATAGAATAGCAAGATATTATCGATTACCAACTAATGAAGGTGCATTAGTTGTTAAGGTAGAAGAATATAGTCCAGCAGCAGACGCTGGAATTAGACCAGGAGATATTATTGAAAGTATTGATGAAAAAAGGATAGAAGAAATAACCGAGCTTTCATCTCTAATCAAAAAGAAGAAGACTAACGAGAATACTTTATTATCTGTAAATAGATATGGTAGACGATTTGATATCTCAGTGACTTTAGAAAATCAACCATAACCTTTTTTATTTGTGTTTATAGATATATTTAATTATTTTACTTAACCAATTAATAAGTTACTGTTTAAGGGATTTTATCACTTTGTATTTGTTCTTAATATATAAGTTATATATTATAGGTAAAAAAAATAATACAATGCAATATCCTAAATAATGCTAATGTTTTATTAATAGCTCATAATGATGCATTTAATCTGACATTGTATCATTAATTGCACTAAAATCAGTACTACTTCTGGTAGTACCTCTATCTTTATCTACTTGTGTATCATTAACTGAATCTTCTGCTGGATTAATTGCACCTTCTTGTGCAACTACATTTTCAAATATTGAGAATGTTGTTTCTGTTGTTGTTGTTGCAATTAAAGCAAATGTAAGAGTAGAAAATATTGTAATTGCTATTGCTAAATACATTTTTGATTTCATATTAATTTTATATTTATTATAATATATAAAAATTAAAACAATTCATTAATATTATTTCTTGAAATGACTATAGGGTTTGAATATTTGTAACCTGGTAAATCATGCTTTTAATTTATCTTAAATATATAGATTAAAATGATTATCGAACTTGATATTATATATTGCCATTTGTATATTTTACCAATTTTAAATTTAAATTTCATTATTCTTTTGTAAAGTTTAATATATCAAAATTATGTCAATAAAAATAAAAATAAAAAAATATGTTATGATGTTGGATCTTGTTGTTTTGCTGTAAGTTGGCTTTTCCACTCCTCAGGAAGATTTTGAACATAGCCATTGTAAACTACTGGGATAGGTAATACACCCATCCCTCCTGTACCAGGTAATGCATTAACTGTATCATCCATTAGAATGTCTGAAGAACGTGTTAGATCTATTCGTCCTGCTACTTCTGCATCGCTTGGGTCACCATCATTGTTGGGATCTCCATCGACAATTACCAAGTCATTTGAAAATGAACTGGTAACATATGCATAATATCCGCCATCTTTCTTCGCTCCAAAGTTTGCTCCATGACAACCTGCACTACATGGTAATTGTTTGACTAATTCATCAGTTTCAGTGTCAATTATTGATATTGTTCCGCTTCCTGTATTAGCAGTTACCATATATTGGCCATCAGGACTTACAGGAGTTTGAATGGGAAGGAAACCCATTGGTCCACTAACGTTTCCACTCAAAGGGTCATAATTTTCCAATAGGTTTATTGTTTTTAGTAATGTAGCATTCGCTGTATCGATTACACTAATTGTGCTATCAAAGAAGTCGGCTACATAAGATTTCTTTCCATCAGGAGTCATTCCTACAGCTATAGGACTATGGCCTGTCTTTACTTTTCCAACAATTTTGTCTTCCATCATATCATATATTGTTGCAGTACCAGTGAATTCATCAGGTGTGACCATATAACGATCATCTGCACTCATCCAATGTCCATGTGGATGAGATGGATCTTGTCCTGGAAATTGCAAAGGTATGATTTTCTTAATTGATTCTCCTTTTGGTCCAAGTAGGGCAACTCCTTGTTCTCCATGTAATGCTATCATAAGTTCATCAGTTGTGGTACTTGTCATCACATGTGAGGGATCATCTCCTACTTCTATATTTCTGACAAGCTCTCCTGTATTTCTATCAAATATGGATGTCTCATTGCCAAACCATTGTGTTGTATAAATCAAGTCTTGATCTTTATCTGTCCACATGTTATGAGCATTGTTCATATTTATTTCTGGCAGAGCAATTTTTTTCGTTACTTCCCATGAAGTAGTATTAACAGCTGTAGCTGTACCAGGTTTTGTCTTGTTAGCAGTTTCTTCAAATTGAGTATTTATCCATACTTCACCTATTCCATGAATATTTGGATTTCTTAACTCATCTAAGGTTGTATTCTGTCCATATCTCTGTTCTAGAGTGTCTTTTAGATTTACAACTGTTCCATTGGTTATCCTAATCTCTACATCAGGATATGATACATGCCATGGTTTTTCTGATGTATAGTCTTGCCAATTGTTTGTTGCAGTAAATGTAAAGAATGCCTTTAAGAGACGTGTAGCAACGTCACTGCTTGTTGGAACCGTGATACCATTTATCAATTCAATCTCATCTCCAAGATCTAGACCTTCTGTAGAAGGATCATCAGCTATTACAGCTCCTAACATAAATGGATGTAATTTACATCCAAATACATACAATCCTGGATCTTCTAGTTTCACTATACCACCTCCAGCATACGCTGTAACCTGGTCAAAAGGCATATTCATAGCATCTTTAGGCCAGATAAAACTTGAAACTGTATGTACTCCACTTACATCGGACATCATGAAATTTACACTTCCTGTCTTGTTTATTACCGCTAAAGATTCTGTTCCTGTATTTGTTATATCTCCTGCAAGATTGGTAAACCATTTAGCAGGTTGATCTGTTAGTTCAAATGCTGCAAAGTCCTTGTATGGTGAAGCACCTGGTTCACTTGCTATATTTATGGTTGGATCTCCAGATACAACTTTGAATCCACCCATCATTCCTGCTTCCATATGTGCAAACACATGACAATGATATTGCCATTGTCCGGGACCTACTCCATCACCTACATCAATTACAAATGAATGGGTTTTACCTGGAATTATTTGCTTGACATCTATTATATTGTTTGTTCCAGGGTCTACCCATCTATGTGCATGAAGATGGAAAGTATGTTGATGATCAGCTGGGTTACCTGAATGATGACCACCCACTCCTAACACATGGTAACGTAGTTTTTGTTCAACTACTCCCACTGTATTGGGATTTACCCATAAAGGAATCTGTTTATAATTATTTTTATTATCAATTTCCATACCCCAGAACGTCGAGCCAACCATGAATAATATTACATCTTTATCCAACTTGTTAAGAGGCACTTCTTGAATCTCGCCTTTTATCAGGCCTTTAGTTAAGTTATTTTTTGGGTTTACAATTACTGCTCCAAATAGACCATTTTCTCCATCTTTACTATCATCTATATATAGAAAAGTTCCTGGTTGAGATGCTATAAATTCCTCACTAGTTATAAGATTGCCATCTTTGTCTTTGATATTTACCTTGACATAATCACCTTCACTAACAACTAATGTTGGTCCTGGAATAGTTGCTAATTTGCTGTATTTAGAAGTCAAATCGATATTATCATTATTATTGTTTACACTAGCACTAGGAGCAGAAGTATCCACATTAGAAGGCGAAGAAAGGCTGTTGCTTTTAACATGACTAACCATTTTATAGGCTGACTGTCCAGTTGGTAAAGTTATTACAGCCATCTCTATATTGTGCTTAACACCATTGCTACTTGCAAGGCTAGTTAATGATGATGATGATGATGAGAGAGATATGGATGTCAAAGCATGAAATACTTCTTTCTTATCGTCTTCAAGTTGTTCATTATATGACTTAGACTTTTCATTATTTATATTTGATATTTGTGATTGGTGTTGTTGTATTTGTTCTTGTTTTTGCTGTTGTCCTTCCTCTGCATACGCCATATCCATAGAGGGAAGATTATTTGCTGTGAGTGGACTAGCCAGTAATCCGATTAATAAAATGACAGTTATAAACGTCTTAGATGATATTGCAAAAGTAAACTGTCTATTCATGTTTTTATTATTTGTCATTTTTATTACATACCTCCATGTTGTTGCTGCTGTTGTTGTTGTTCTCCAACAACTGATGATATTTCTTCCACCTCGTTATCATTAATATCACCGATATCTTGTATCTCTGGTGATGGGCCAGGAATACTTGCAACGCTAGCAGTACTTCCATCTTCAACTACTTCAAATTTACCTTTCATACCAGAAAGTAAATGTACAGGCACCTTATCATAATATGATGTACTCTTATCAGCACTAATAGTAAATACATGGTTTTCTAATGGTCCTATATTTTCCAAACTTGTTGTAATACTAGTTCCAGGTTTTAACCATTCATAATTATCAAGGACAAAATGGTGAAAATCTGTGCCAACTGATTGAATATGGAATCTCACTAAATCATTTTTTGATGCTACAAGAGTAGGATTCACCCACAACGGTGTATGTTTTTTATTATTGGTATTATCAATTTCTGTTCCCCAAAATGCATCATCAGTAACAAACAATATAAATTCTTTCTTTATATCTTGTACATCTACTTCTTTAGCAGTTCCATTTACTAAAGCATTTACTTTGCCATCTGCAGGATTAATTATCACAGTAGAGAATAATCCATTAGTTTCTACTCCGTTCATGTTTATTCCATCAGGATTTTTTCCAAATGTGTGATCGTGCCAAGGCCATGATCCTCTGGTCCCCTCTGCAGCAGTCCACACATATGTGTATGGTTCTTGAGGGGTTGCACCTTGATCTCTAACTAGATTAGTCATTTTTAATGTGCCATCGCTTGTAATCTCATAATGAGCTCCATGAGTGTGAAGACTTACTTGTCCATGGCCCATCGCATTAACTATAGTTAATCTTGCTTGATCCCCTTCTGTCATGACTAGTGTGGGACCAGGTATTGTTGGAAGTTTACTGTATCTTGAAGTAATATCTTGAGTATTATTAGTTTGATTATCAATTATATTATATTCTAACATTTTATATGCCTGATGTCCATCTGGAAGCAATACTCCTGCCATCTTTATTTCATGAATCTTTGGCGAGTAATTTTCAGAATTCAAGCTTTTTGCAGTAGTAGTAGTACTAGTACTTTGAGCTATAACAGGTAGAAAAGACAATGATTGGAATGTTAAAACAAGTCCAATAACTATTGCTATTGTTAATCGCTTAATTTCCTTTTGATCCGCGTCAATAAACATAATTATTATCGATCCTATAGGTTATTTACATTATTTATATGCAAAGTATACTTTATAGTTAAAAGTAATTGATTGCAATTAATTGCAATCCATAAAATATTATTATAATTATACAAATATTGTCAAACTAAGCAAATATTATTAATTTACATAAGAATTTAAATCTTTACAAGAGAGGAATATTAAAGATAATGATAAAAAAATAGATTATAATATAAAATATCAAACATGTACAATTATTTTATTTTAATTTATAGATATAGCAAATCTAATTGTGAATATTCACAAGCAAATACATATAAATTCAGGATGTATAATAAAATGTATATTTTTTGTGACTTTTGTAACTTTCCATATTTTTATTTTAAATTTCTCTAAATATCTAAGACGACAAATTATACATCATGAGCAACTATAACAACAATACAAAAATAGTAGTGTGAATCCTATGGAGTTGAAATTTGTGAATGTGGTTTCTGCAAATAGTTGACACTCAGGATAATCAATTAATTGAAGAAAATGTATCAATTACATATTCTATTAAAACAGATTTAACAGGAAATATTATGAAAGAAGATTAAAGAGGTTCTTTGACAATATTGAATTTGAACAAATGAAAGAAAATTTTTTAAAAGTTATTAACCATATTCCTCATACTAATGTAATTTGATACGACATAATCAAATATTAGAACCTTTGAATAATTCAAAAATAGCTAGACTAGCAACAGTCGATCCTGATAATAATCAACCTTATGTTGTGCCAGTAGTCTTTGCTTTTAACGGTAATAATATATTCATTCCAATAGATGATAAACCCAAAACAGTAAATTCAAATCAATTGAAAAGAGTAAAAAATATACAAAAAAATCCTAATATTTCTTTTCTAATTGATACATATGACGATAAAGACTGGAACAATCTTTCTTATTTGATGATCCAAGGTAAAGCTAAGATAGTAAATATGTTAAAAGATACAGATACAATAAAAACAGCTCATTTCTTGTTATCTGAAAAATATCTTCAATTTAAAAAAATAGTGGTAGGAATAGGAGATATTTGCATTGTAATTGATATTCAAAAAGCTATAAGCTGGAAATATTCCACTTAAGAAAAATAGATCATAATACTGACTATAGTATATTATGTCTTTATAGTATAAAAATTAATAATAGATATGAAAGTAGGATTAGTTGTTCCTCAATTTGGAATAAATGCTACCAAAGAAAATCTAGTTAATTTTATTCAAACTGCAGAAAAGGTATAAGATTATCTATTGCATATAATTATATATATTTTAGACAAAATTACATTAATATTATTAATAAAAATATGCATATTTAGCTATGACTAATAATTTATAAAATTAATCATCAATAACTTGATCACAACAATATCACATTTTTGTAACTATTATTTAGACATATTGTTAATTAATTTGTTTTCTGCCTTTTCTCTCTATCATTGATTAAATATAATGGTTCATAGGGTAATGAAATAATCATTGGCTAAATTTGGGGTTTTATATTATTATCATTACTCAAATCTTAAACCACCTAACTATATAGTCATCTTATATTATTTCATAAAGAGATTATCTTTATAACACCATTTCCAATTTTCTCCACGTTCGTATGATTTGATAATAGGATGACCGGTATTGTGAAAGTGTTTTGTACCATGTTTATTTACTGAAGAATCACAACAGCCTACATGACCACATGAAAGACAAAGACGTAAATGAACCCAGTCTGAACCAATTTTTTCACATTCTTCACAACCTTTTGTATTCCCCTTTATATTATCATTAACTTGACCAATGTGAGAACATTTTGAATTATACATGTTTATTATACAGGTTTGATTTATTTAAAGAATAGTATTATATCTTGTATCTATTTTTTAAGTTCAATCAATTGAATCTTTAATGGTATTCAAGATCATACCTATTTAGTATGAATTACTACTTATCTAGTAGTTTTAGACTGGAAGCTGAGATGATATATTTTGTAATATTTGATTTATTTTAGGTAACTTAATATACTTCGAATGGTTGTGGACCTAATTATTAAAAATTATAATGTAACTTTTAATATTTACAAGAAACTAGTTTAAGATATAGTATCGTAACCATTTTTAACTCATTGATATTTTTAAAATTTATATTTATAAAAGTGAGTTTAAGTCTAAATCATTGTTGACCTGGAATATAAATAATGCTAAAATCATTATTACAAATAATATATTTGAAAAATGAATTACAAATTATTTTATTTGGAGATATTCTTGAGCATCAAAATGTGTAGATAATTCAATTGATACCTTGTCAGAGAAAACTTCCAATAGTTCAAAATCACCTATATGGAGTTTTTTTTTGCTAAACATAGCAAGAACACCTATTACCTTCCCTTTATGTTTTAAAGGATAACCAGCAAAAGATTCAAGTTTTTCTTTTTTTGCCCATTCAGGGTATTTTATTCGTGGATCATTTACTACATCATTAGTAATAATCGATTTACCAGTTTTAGCTATATAGCCAATTTTCAAAGAATCTATAGATATTCTTGAGAATTCACCGTTAATATTTTTATATTTGCCAGCACTAAACTTTAAAATTAAATGTTGTTCATCTTTATCCAATAACCAAATCCTTGCAAATTTTGCATCAAAAAATTTTACTAGTCCATCTACAATCAACTGTAACTTATCTTGTAAAAATTGTGACTTTTCAACAGATTCAAGAATTTTATAGACAAGCATTTTTCTTTCAGTAAGTTGACTATCATTAAAAAAAGAATAGGGGGATATTTTAAATGTCTTGGTTTCATAAGAACGAAAATCCATAATAATTTCTGCAAATCTTTGTAAGAAATTACTGCTTTCAAGTTCGTATTGTTCTATTGTATCAAAGACAAAATGAAAAATCCAGTCATAGTCTCCGCTTGCTTTCGCCGAAAAAACACAAAATGGTGCATCTTTGGAATAATTAATTAATCCATTAATTAAATTAGTTGAAAGTGATGTATATTTGAATTTTAATAAAATAGTACGATTTACTTTTTGTGATAGTAGTTCAGGATTAAGAATTGCACAGTATCCTAATATCACGTTCCTGTTTTCTAGTCTTTTTAATCTTTGTCTTATTGCTCTATCTGTTATCTTGTAATCCATTTCATGAAGAATATGTGCTATATGATATGCGGAGATTCGAGCATTTTTTCCTAGTTCGTGAAGGATAACTTTATCAATTTCATCCAGCAAGCAAATCAATAGTTATGCTATTTTTTGCTTATACAAATATTCCGATTCGGAAAGAGGTATAGTATTTATAGAAACTATTGCAGTATATTTTCTTCAACTTTGGAATTAGTTTCAACAAGGCATTCCCGTAAGTAATATTTGCAAATTAAAATAAGACAAAGCTATGATATATGA
This sequence comes from Nitrososphaeraceae archaeon, assembly GCA_036380115.1. GTDB lineage: Archaea > Thermoproteota > Nitrososphaeria > Nitrososphaerales > Nitrososphaeraceae > TH1177. The sequence continues at coordinate 16,766 of DASVFI010000145.1, forward strand.
AAACAATGATTCAAAAATAAAAAATGTTAATTCAAGGAATTCTGTTACTTTACAAATTTGTAAAGTAATCCCTATCTGTCATGAAAGCAATAGACTGACATCTAACCAAATGTCAGAAATTTCTAGCCAAAATTGGGGCATATATCGTGTCCTTTATACTTCCCATTAGTTTATTGATAGACTAAATGCTATATTATCCCATTACCTAATTCTTCGAGAAAAACAATTTCTGATAATGATTTTCTTTCTCGAGGAGAAAATGCTTTTTCTTTATATCTTTTAGGAAGAATATCATGAGAATCCTGATATCCTATTGCTACCATTATACCAATTTCATATTCATCAGGAACATTGAAAACTCTTCTGGCTTTGTCTCTATCAAATCCACCCATCTCATGCATAATTAATCCTTGATTAAATGATTCAAGAAACATATTCTCATTTGCTGCACCTAAATCGTGAAAATGAAGTTTATTATAAATGCCGTTATCAGAATAATATTTCTTTGTTAAAGCACAAATTAAAATTGGAGCTCGTTTAGCATAATTGTTTATTTCCAACAATACTGATCTTGCAATATTCAGTTTTTCTGGATTCTCATCAGTAAAAACTATGTAACGCCATGGCTGTTCATTTCTTGATGATGGCGCCCATCTAGCAGCTTCTAAAATTGAAAGCAATTTTGATTTTTCTACTGTTTTAGTTGAAAATGCCCTTGCACTCCAGCGTCTTGCAATTAGATTATGAATAGGAAAGTCTGTATTTGCTATTTTTGATATTAAGTTATTTTCATTATTCAAACATAATCATTCATTTGTTTAAATAGACCGTAATATTGATTTTCTCTAATTTATCTAATTCATTTTCTTGTCTTTTGATTCTATTACTTATGTTTATACTCCACATTATACCTATTTTCATTTTTATTCTTGTATCTACCTAATAGCGTAGAATTAGACACAGTCATTTGTTTCGGATTCATTTACTGGTTACCATATTTTCTCGTTGTCTTCTATCTTTTATTATGATACTATTGTTACTATTACAAGAGATATACCAATAATTAATAATACCCTACTGTACTCTACCCATCTTTTCACTTTACAGAGAAGATTCCAACTTGGCTACACATTTTATCTCGATCATGAGCTCAGGGAACGCAAGACGCTGAATTTGCACTATGGTGCTTGCCACAACGGGAGGGCCAGAAAAGACCTCCTGCCTGCACTTGACCGCTGCTGCGAATGCCGCGTCCATATCCGTCACGAAGAGTAATTCATCGACTACGTTGTTCATCGTTGCACCATACTGTGTTAGAACCTTTTGTATGTTGGCATATGCCTGTCGCATCTGAGTTTCCATATCTCTGAGACCAACAATATTGCCCTTGTCGTCATGACTTACCTGTCCTGATACATAGATAGTATCTCCAACTTTGACCGCCTGTGCGTAACCGTACTCTTTCTCCCAAGGCATACCGAGGGTCTTTGTCTCCTTGTTGATTACCATTATATGTCTTGTTTTTCCTTCATAATATTTATGTCTTATATTACGATTTCGTTAACTTAACAAGTCCTAAGACGATCAATAAGAAATATTGTATTGTAGATATAACCTTTATTATAACCAGAGATACTATGTTTTTTATTTAAACAATAGAATGTTTCAATTTATTAGATATATATTATAAAAAGTATAAAGAATATATTACAATTCCCCCAAAAGATATTTATAAAATGGAAAAATTTTACAAAAATACTTCCTTATGACTTTTCATTATCCTCAATTGTTTTTGTTAATTATGTATTGATAAGTACACTCAATCATTATTTTTAAAATATATTTCTGACAAGCTTCACATTTTATAGAGATAATTATTGCTTTCTACTTATATATTAAATATTTTACTAGTTTTATTTTATCAAGTTAAAATTAAAATTACGATACTACATAAATGGATGATATATCTGTGTGCCACTCTATAATGGATTCAAATTTTATCTAATCAAAAATTTTGTTAATGGCCATCTTTGGCATATATTCAAAGTTATAAGACTTGAAGTCTGGAGAATTAAAAATAAACGGGTTTGATAAATTGAAAAATTTAGGCAATATCTATTATTTTGCAACCTTTTTTCTGACATCGCAAAAACTGTTGATTCTCTAGTATATTAAAAGTTTCTCGTATAATTGTAATTCAAGACATTCGATGATTATTTGATATTTATATTGAATTATCTACTTTTTTCTTTTTCTAATACCCCATTGATATATCCTGTCTCAAGCATCAAAAGTGAAAATAAAATATTAGCTATATGTGTCTGTACTATTGATTCCAATACTATGTTGTTCTCTTCTATACTTTTTGTCTCGGTAATATATTCTACAACTGTTCCGTTATTGTTAGCAATTTTTAATTTGAATGTCTCAATAATTTCAATCTGTTTTCCTTGAGTTATTGTATTAAAACTAACCTCCTTATTTATTTTATCAATTATAACTTTTCTTTTTACGCCTATAAAAAATTCAGGAAAAAGTTTTTCTAATCTTGTATCCTTTAAAGCACGATAAATTATATTGGAAGGAATTCCTAATTTAAGAGTTTTTGAAAGTATAGACATATTACTATTTCTTCTCCTACTATTATAAACATAATACCAAAATTTAAATTTGTAGATTATTATAGATCTGTTATAAATGTCATAGTAGAACAATTATTGTTTGAATCCTTATAATATAATAAATTCCTATACCATAAAAATTATCAATGTATTATGTCGACAGGTATAGCATATCTTTCTTAGTAGTAATTTCGTACTGTTAATTTATTGCTAATATAATTATAATTATAGTAATTACTAACTCCATTTTTTCGAATGGGTCCAAATCCGCGCATTTAGGCGGCAAAATCATATAAATTCACTTTAATAATTGATTATATAATACTAATTATAAATCCTCTTTTTAGGCAAAATTTGGTTCATATACCGCAAAGAAAAACTACAAAAAAATTATTGAATCCCATGGGCCCCTATAGTATAATGGGATAGTTAAAAATAACAGGATTAGGAATAAGTAAATGTTTTACATTTTTTCTGCTGCTGTGTAACTATTCTTAATCAGAGTTACCTATATCAGAGTCCCCTTTATCAGAGTCCCCTTTATCATTTTTTAGGTTCCCTTTATCAATCGTTAAATATTTCTCAGCATTACTCTTATCAGGATGTGCACCACGTTGATCAATTACATAGATATTATCATTAGAATCAATATCGAGATCATGTATCATTAAAAATTTACCATCGCCTAGTCCATTTACACCCCAACTGGTTATAAATTCACCATCTGGTGTGAATTTTTGTATTCTAGCATTTTTTGTGTCAGTAACATAGACATTACCTTCTGAATCTGTGCTAATCCCATGTACTTCAATCATCTCACCTTCATTTGCTCCCCACTGACCCCATCTAGTAATAAACTGACCATCTGTTGTAAATTTTTCAACACCTCCCTTATCTTCATCAGTAGCATAAACATAATTGTTATTACCATTAGTATCTACTACCACTGCATGGAGATGTTTAAAGTCTCCGTCAGCAAAACTGTTCTTACCCCATGCTGAAATAAATTGGCCATCAGGAGAATACTTTGAGATACGATAGTTATATTTCTCTGCTACGTAGATATTGCCTTCAGAATCCACATTTACTCCCCATGGTCTATTAAATTGACCTATTCCTTCTCCTTTACTACCACCCAGACTGAAAATAAAATTGCCATCTGAATCAAATTTTAATATTTTTGGTGTCTTGCCGTAATCTACAACATAAATACTATCATTTGAATCTACATCTATATCCTCGATTCTTGGTGAAAATTGATCGATTCCATTTCCTTTTTCTCCCCATTCTTTGATAAAATTGCCATCTGAATCAAATTTTAGTACTTTAGACCTCAGTTCATCTGTAACATAGACATATCCTTTAGAGTCAACGGCGATGCCATGAGGATGCAAGAAGTTCCCTTCACCGTTTCCTGTTTCACCCCAACTCTTTATGAAATTTCCATTTTTATCAAATACTTGAACATAATGAGTATCGACAGAAGGTTCTTGACTAGAAATAGATTTTGAACCAGATAATGATGACTCAGAACCAGACTGTTGGTTATAAGAATCATAACCATCATCATTTTCATTATTTAGATCATTATCATTTACTGAGGATGAAGAATATGGAATATTTTTTTCAGCATACTCTGGATTGTTGTTATCAATGCTTTCTTCGTTAGAAAAATCATCATAATTGTATTTTTGGTCTTTTAAGAATTTTTTTTCTTCAAAACTTTGAGTGAGATTATCTTTGATATTATTATTCTGATTATAGTAAAGGTTTCCATCATCAAGTTCTTGATTGTTTATCTGTTTTTTGTGCAATTGTTTTATTGATTTTGCATAATCTTTTAAATTAAAATTTTCATTATCTTCTGTTTTAGATAATGATTCTTGATTAGATATAATGTTATTTGTTGGTTTATTATTGTCCAGATAAGGATTCGAGTTTTGATCATCTAAATTATCAGTTTTGAGGTTATTGCTACCATTATCAAAATAGCTTTCCTTATTATTATTATTATTATTATTATTGCTGTTATATGTCCCTTTATTTACTTCTTTTTCAAACATATTTGCAAAATTCTCATTGAAATATAATTGAGAATATGAAGTAGGCATTTGATAAATAGTCATAAAAAATAGACTGATACTGACGACTAATAAAGAGCAATATCTAATATTGATCATGGCTTGAAATATATAAAAGAGTTTTTATAACTTGCCGAATTATTTATAAAGATATTTTTTATCTAAAAAATTACTATTATCAATTCTATTGATATTATGGTTAAAAAGATATATCAATAATATAATATAATATTGTTATAGTATATTTTGGAATAAATAAAAAATATTTTTATCAAATCCGCGATATATATTATTACCAATGTTGTAGACAGTATAGATTCTATAAAAATAATCATCCATGCATAATGGTTGAAAAGTATGTATTAAGTTTGAGGTATAGAATAATCTAAATCTCCTATAGATACAAAATTAAAAGCTATGTATTATCATAGTTGTAATCATATGATATTTTTCTCGACTCACATTTATCAATACTATTCGATGCATTGAAATTACAGATTCTTCAATTTCTATTTTATCGTTAGTAATATTATTTATAGAACCATCTTGAAGAAAGTCATAAAGATCAGACTAATAGTATATCTCTTTAGACTCTCTTTCTTTATTGTATATTTTTTTCTATTTGAGCATGCTCAAACTGACTTTTGATTAATATTTATTTTGTACATATAATATAAATAATTATTTGTAAAGAGAAAATTATATTTATATTTGAAACAAATAATTAATAACATTCTACAGGTAAATTTTATTTTCTATAATGTCGCATCAAATCTGAAGATTATCGTTATTTGCCATAGTTTCCAAAGACAATAATAATAAAAAAGATTTAATATAAAAACCTGAAATTTAAGCTCTAGAATAATCCCATAAAATGGTAGGTATGATTGTCAGAAATCTATCGCCTATCAATATACTTTTAAGTTATCAAGTCATTGGTCTTTGAAAAAATTTGAATTCTTGAATTTCCTGTATCACATACAAAAACCCTACCTTGAGGATCTATTGCAATATCTTCTGGTCTTTTGAATTGTCCATCGCCAGTACCTTTAGATCCAAATTTGGATATAAACTTCCCATTTTGATCGAATATCTGGACATTTGTTGATAACTTGTCAACTACAAATACCAAACCTTCTTTTTCGTATATATCAATTCCTGGAAAAGTGAGTGAAAATTGTCCAGGTCCAGCCCCATAAGAGCCCCATTGTGTTACCAAATCAAAATCTTTATCTAATGCTTGAACCCTGGAATTTCTCATATCGGTTATATACATGATATCATTAGAATCAAAAACAATTCCATGAGGTCTGTAGAATTGTCCTGCATCTCCGCCCCTAGCCCCTAAAACCTCTATAAAATTACCGTTATCATCAAATTTCAGTATTTGGTGACTATTTTTATCAGTTAGATAAACATATCCATTGCTATCAATTGAAAGTTGATGTGGTGTTCTTTCTGCTGCTTTACCTCCGGTATCTTCAAATCCCCATTTCAAAATAAAGTTCCCTTGTGAATCAAATTTCTGTACTCGATGGTTTTTTAATTCTAAAGTATAGACGTATTCGCCGGAAGGATCAACGCCTATATCATGCAACTTCATGAATTGTCCGTCATTGAAACCTTCCTCTCCCCATTTCAAAACAAAATTTCCATTAGAGTCATACTTTTGAATTCGGTTATTACCTGTATCAGTTACATATACATATCCATCTTTATCTATGTCAATGCTATGGGGTGCTAATAGCTGTCCATCCTCGCTTCCTTTTCCTCCAAATACTTTAAAAAACTGATAATCATTTTCACCAGAAGCAGTTCCAAAGAACAATATTGTACTGAAGAAGAAAGCAAAACAGATTATTAATAATGGATTTTTCATATTCATATGTAAGAGATAAATTATTATTCGATTTATAAAGGATCAGTATAAATTTTATATACGTTTGCGTCTATTTTTATTAAATGAATTAATTCGGTTATTTTCATTCTTCATTGTGTTAAATTCAAGAAAATAAAAGTAATTAAATTAAAATTATACAGATCTAAATAGGATCAAGGCTGGATGAACCTTGACAATGAAATGTAAAATATGTATTATTTGTATATGGTTAAGGACCACAATTTACTGTAAGTTACAATCTAAAAGAGGAAATTTTTAAGTAATTTGCATACAAACATTATCATGGCGTTTTTATAAGTAAGTGATTCTTATTTACATATCTGAATGTTACACCAGCATCTAAGTTATAGTCCTAGTTTTTTGCTGAATTCGCGTATCCATTAAAAATAATTTAAACATTTATGAAAGACAAACAGAAGATAAATCTAATAGGTAATGTAGCCAGCAGAAAACATGAAAATAAAAATCAAAAATAGATAAAGCAAGAAAAATCAGTTCTAAAATAGTGAGCATTTTGAGGTCAGATCTTCTTCTTATCAATATTTATATAAAATTTGGAAATATTTTATAAAATAATGTATATGTGCAAAATGATTATATCTAATGTACAAGTAAACATTAAATGAAAAATAAATTTTTGTGGGGGTCATCGACTTCTTCTTATCAAGTGGAAGGAGGAATAACAAATAATGATTGGCATTTCTTTGCAACTTCAGAAAAAATAAAGAAAAGAATATCAAATTTAACTAAACCTAATTTATTCTATCATGGAACAAAACAAGTTTTTTTACAACCTGCTGGTGATGCTTGTAAAGTATGGAACTCAATTTATTACAAAGAGGATTTTGAAATAGCCAAAAAATTAGGGATGAATGCTATTAAAATAAGCATAGAATGGTCTAGAGTGGAACCTGAAAGAGATGTCTGGGATGAAAATGCAATTGATCACTATAAGACTATGATAAAAGACATAGTAGAAAAAGGCTTGATACCTATTATAACATTAAATCATATAACTCTTCCATTATGGATACTAACACCACCGACAGAATTCAAAAAAAGAATATTTCAATTTTTTTTACCTTCTCCTTATTCTGATATACCTTTATCAGAACCACCTTCTTCTGATCCATATTGGAAATCTTTCAGAGGATGGGAAAATGATAAAACTATTATAGAATTCACTAAATATGTATCACGAATCGTTCAAGAATTCAAAACTCTAGTTGATTACTGGATAACATTATCTGAGCCTATTTCTTTAGTAGGTGGAGGCTATATTTCTGGTATTTGGTCTCCAGGCTTTTTTCTAGATGGAGATAGAAGTAAAAAAGTATTACATAATATCATAGAAGCACATGTACAAGCCTATAACGTTATAAAAGAATTTGATGATATTGATGCGGATAATGATGGACATCCAAGTATTGTTGGATGTTCACATATGATGATTGATATATATCCTGGTAAACCAAAAAAAAATTTAGGAATAACTATTAGAGATAATACTAATGCAGCCAAGAAATTTGACTATTTCGTTAATGATTATTTCCTAAATGCGATAACAAAAGGAGAAGAAGATCTAAATTACTTAAATACGCTAGAAATAAGAAACAAATATAGCAAAAGTTTTTTGATTCATAAAAATTGGATTAATAAATTAGATTTTATAGGTTTGAACTATTATCGCAAAATGGTTGTTTATGAGAATAAAATAGTTTCTTTATCTTCTGCAAAATTTGTAGGAGGAGCTGTTATAAATAATCTTTATACTCAACGTAAAAGAACAAATGGTAATACTATTTTAAATGATTTAGGTTGGGAAATTTATCCTATTGGACTATACAATATGGCATTAAAAATTAACAAATGTACAAATATTCCCATTATTATAACTGAAAATGGTATAGCAGATAAAAATGACAAAAATCGAGGCCCATTTATTATAACGCACCTTGAACAAGTAAGGAGAGCAATTAAAGAAGGAATAGATATTATTGGTTACCTACATTGGTCTTTATTAGATAACTATGAATGGCAGGAAGGTTACAGACAAGAAGGCAAATTTGGTTTATTATATATTGATCACAAAAATTCTGATTTTAAAAGATCAATAACAAAGGGAGCAAAAATCTATAGCTTTATTATAAAAGAATCATTAAAGGCTAACGAAAAAATTAATAGTTCTGCATTAATAGAGGCTCAGAAAACTTTTGGAAAATTTACAGGAGAAGGAACGTTCAATTGACATCTATTGTAACTATATAAAATTGTCTTTAATGTTATTTATGTCAAGAATAGTAGATGTAATTATTCAATAAGCCTAAGAAGTAGAATTATGGTAAATTTACAAGATATTTATTAAATCTGTCCGTATATTCTTTAGTATCGGTTCGCCGCTAATATCATACAATGTTTTTAGGTGATCGATGTGAATTTTATGATTTCTGAAATTGACTAATAAAAAAAAGGAATTAAATGATAAAAATAAAAATAATAATAATAGTAAAAAGATGTCAGATAATAATAAAAAATCGATTCATAACAAATACTTTGTATTAGGAATCACAGTTTTAATAGCAATTGTTGGAGTTGCAATTATTTATCCATATTTTGCATCATCACATGCCAATTTAGAATCGTCATCAGATAAATCTAATATTTTAGGAGATTGGCATGATATTCATGGCGTTGGTATTTTTACTACCGGTGGTAATGGTGACAATGATGATTCTATTTATCTTGCAACTCATAATGGATTGTATAACAAAAAGCAAGATTCCTCATGGGTTAAAGTTGGAAACGATAAATCTGATTTAATGGGTTTTGTAATCAATCCAACCAAAGAAGGAGTCATGTATTCAAGCGGACATCCTGTTAATGGCGGCAATTTAGGATTTAGAATGAGTACTGATAGTGGAAAGACATGGCAAACAATCTCCAAAGTTACAGACAATCCAATTGATTTTCATGCTATGTCAATTAGTCCTGTCAACAATAAAATTTTGTATGGTTCACCAGGTGGTGGTTATGCTCTTTTTATTACTAAGGATGAAGGTAAATCATGGTCTAGTATAGCATCAATTCCTTCACAAATAGTATCAATTGCTGCAGACCAATTAGATTCAAATGGCGTTTATATTGGAACAGGTTCTGGACTTTACTATAGTAATGACCAAGGAAATAATTGGAAGAAAATTGAATCTGAACTTATTGGAAATTCTGTTGTTTCAGGATTAGGTTTTAACCAATATAATGAATTATTTGCATATGTAATACCAAATGCAGAAGGAGAAAGCAATCAAAATGGATACATAATAAAATCAGATAAAGCAGTTACCAATTGGACAAAGACAAACGGTCAAATTCCAAATGTCAAATCAGCATGGAAATTTGCCTTGGGACAGAATGGCGAAATTTATACTATTGTAAGTCAACAAATAACAGAAAATAATGATATTGCTTCCAGTGTATACAAAAGCATAGATAATGGTAATACTTGGATACTTGAAGGAACCAATAGAGAACAAATAGTATAAGTAATAAGAATAATTTATTTACTATCTCTTGTATGTTTTAGTTTAGAGAAAGAGAATACTATGATAATATAAGAGTAACCAGAAATTTTAAAATACTCAAATTTCCCATACGATATTATATATTTCATCGTATCATTAATTAATGATATGTCTATTCAATTACAGAAATTAACACTTAAAGCAAAATTATTTAGAGGTTTAGGGGATACAACTAGACTTTCTATTTTAGAAACATTAAGGGAAGAAGAAAAAACTACATCAGATATAGTAAAGAAAACTGGACAAAGTCAATCCAATGTTTCTAATCATTTATCATGTCTTTTAGATTGTGGTCTTGTTTCAAATAGACGAGAAGGTAAAAAAATTTTCTATAAAATAAGCAATGAGAAAATTATAAAACTCTTGGAAGAAAGCGATGCAATTCTTACAGAATTTGCTCATGGAATATACTCTTGCGTAAATTACAATGAACATTCTTCAAATATAGAGTCTTCGAAATGAAGAGAAAAATAATTAACCTTCCAATAAATAACGAAAAAGAAGAGAAAAATGAAATAATAAAAGATACTATTTATGAAAATGAAGAATCTGGTGGTTGTGGATGTTGTGAATGTGATTCACCATTAATATCTTCTCCATCTGCAAAATCATCATCAAGCACATCGGATTTTGAGGATATAGAGGAAAATAAAGAAAACAACAAAAACAAAGAAGCCAAAATACTCATAATAATTGGAATTGCATTAACTATTCCTCTAGTAATAATAGAAATATTAGAATTTTATCATATTCTAAATAACAGTATTATAATTGACTATTTCCTTTTCTCATTAGCTACTCCTGTTCAAATCCTACTCGGTAGACCATTTTATAAGCGATTTTATAATTCCCTTAAAAAAAGAAGAGGATTTACTGTAGATACATTAGTTGTATTAAGCACCACTGTTGCATATATTTACAGCATAATTGCCATGCTTACCAATCAAGATGTAAGATTCTTTGAAGCATCTGCTTCTGTATTGACAATATTCACAATTGGAGAATATGTTGAAAGCAAAGTTTTGAGAAATACTTCTGAATCTATCAAAAGACTTCTTGCTTTAAAACCTAAAACCGCAATAATAATCAAAGATGATGGAAAACAAGAAACGGTTAATGTCGATGACATAGTTAAAGGAGATGTCTTTGTTGTAAAGCCTGGAGACAATATTGCAACTGATGGGGTAATAGTTTATGGAGAATCTTCAATAGATGAATCCATGATTACAGGAGAATCCATTTTGATAGATAAAAGAACTGATGATAAGGTTATCGGTGGAACTATCAATAAAAATGGCTATCTTCATGTTAGAGCAACAAACGTTGGAAGCCAAACAGTATTATCAACTATAATTGAAATGGTAAAGAAAGCACGAACCAATAAACCCTCAATTCAAAGAATTGCGGATAGATGTGCCAAATACTTTATACCTGTTGTATTTACTATTGCAGTCGTATCTTCTCTTTATTGGCTTTTAGTAGCACAAACATCTATACAATTTGTTATAACTGTTTTTGCAACAGTTCTTGTTGTTTCTTGCCCTTGTGCTTTAGGAATTGCGACACCTATGGTAGTATCATTAGGAATTGGTAAAGCAGCAAAACATGGTATATTAATAAAAGGAGGAAAATATCTTGAGAAACTAGCATCAGTAGATACAGTTGTATTTGATAAAACTGGAACTCTTACTAAAGGCAAACCAGAAGTTACAGACATAATTCCTAATGATGGATATGATGAATATTATGTATTACAATTGGCATCTTCTGCAGAAATCAAATCAGAACATCCAATAGCACAGGCAATAGTTAAAAAGGCATCGGAAAATAAAATTCCACTTCTTGAAGTCCAAGAATTTAGTGCAATAACCGGATATGGAATTGTAGCAAAATATCAAGAACATAGAGTATTTGTACTAAGTTCAAGAACAAATAATATAATGGTAAATAATAATAACATTAAGTATGATTTTATACACTCTAAAATAATCGAAAAATTTCAATCAAAAATATTTGAACTAGAATCAGAAGGTAAAACAGTAGTTATGGTATTTTCAGAAGACAAGTTGATAGGAATAATTGCAGTGGCGGATATAATAAGAGAAAATGCAATACAGATAGTTAAACAAATCCAATCAATGGGAAAAGAAATAATTCTATTAAGTGGAGATAATAAACGAACAGTGAATGCTATTGCTAGAAAATTGAATATAAAAAATGTTTTGGCAGAAGTACTACCGCATGAAAAGGCAGAGAAAATAAAATATCTACAAACGGAAAATAAGTCTATTGCAATGGTAGGTGATGGTATTAATGATGCACCTGCATTAACTCAAGCGGACATTGGAATTGCAATGCGTTCAGGTACAGATATTGCAATGGATGCAGGACACATTATTCTTATGAAAAATGACTTGTCTGATATTGTTTATGCTTTTAAATTGGCAGATTATTCTCTAAAGAAAATTAAACAGAACCTTGCAATATCTTTTGCATATAATTCTATAACTATCCCAATAGCAGCAGGATTATTATTTGGGATAACTAATTCCTTAATACTTACACCTGCATTAGCAGCAATAGGGTGGGTAATTAGCGATTCACTAGTATTTGGCAATTCCTTATTACTAAAAAAGTTTCGTAATTAATAAAAAAAATTTGGGAAAGATGAGTAAGTTACAAATCGATGTAGAAATAAGGGAAATAATTGCTTCATATGTTTTATTTAATAACAGTCATTGTTATTAATTATCCTTATTAATAGTAAAATGGAAATTGTCCCAACAACAACATTTATCGAAAATACAATTAGGACAATCTAAGGGAGATTGGCTAACTTTACATTCTTCTATGTCACAAATACAATCAGCACACTTCAAAGTAATACACATATAAATTTGAACATTTAAAATGTTATTATTTATAACAAAAACAAAGTATAAACTTCCAGGAATAATGGCAATATATTTAAATTTATTTATCAAATTTTTAGACCCCGAAAAAAATTTTGTATAAAACTAATAAATAATAGGATGCACTTTCAAAAAAGATGAAAACAAAAATACATATTTTTGGAACATTATTTTTGACAGCTCTACTAACAGGACTAGCTATCTCTTCTACATCCAATATGTCAATCACAGCCTATGCTGAACCCAAAATGTTTGCTATTCAAAAAACTGATAAATCTATACAAGACCCGGTTCCAGGACATGAAGCACATCAAATAGTTATAGCTTTACCTCCAAGGGATGATGGTAAAATGTATAGTGGACAAGTGACTTATTCTGCTAGTAAAGCAGTTGAAGTGGTTGTACTTAATCCATTTAATGCAACTGCAACAGATGAACAGCATGGACAACCACTAAATGCTCCTTTTGGAAATGGTTCTGTAGCAATATCTGTTATGAATCAATTTAATGGACAATTTAATGCCGGTTCTACTACGTTTACAGGTGCAGCTTTAGCATTACACAATATTAATGGAGAACCATTTAGTGTAACTTATGCAACTGCCGGAAAACTACTAAATCAAACAGGATTGCCACCATAATTCCTTTTTTTTATTATATTAATCAATTTTCATTTATATTTTAAATAGATAACCAGACTGTTTAAGATAAAATAAGTTTCTAATCCTATAAGCTAAATACATA
>DASVFI010000146.1:0-2181 GCA_036380115.1 Nitrososphaeraceae archaeon
GCTATGCACCAAACTAATGAGTATTAATTCTCAAATTAAGGTTATTTTAATGTCTGCTTATCATGATGTTGAATACGATAAATCAAAATTTACATTTATCAGTAAACCTATGCCAATTGCTAAATTATTAAAAATTGTTAATGAAACTTTGGCTAAAGAAAATATACTGAAAGACAATCATAGAACTTAACAGTATACTATAGCTCATTAACTCTTTTCATGGCTCAAAATTGGTATCTTTTCTTCTAAATAACTATTACATTTGGAGTGATACCGATAGCAGTTCTAAAAAGAGAGCCTATTGTAGAGATACTACTAACTTGTATTTAGCTGTTATTATCAGATTTTTTGTTATATTTATTATTCAATTTGTTGTTGTCTAATGATTACTTTAATAGATAAAGATAATTAAAATCATAATATATAATTTTAGATAATTTTATTATATTATTTTCCAAAAATAGTTCTTTGAAAATATAAATAGAATTATTCAAAGCAAAATTTTCAGCTTGATTCTGACATATAGCTGTTTTAAAAGTGGGTGTTAAAGGGATACGACACCTCTAACACCCGTAGAAGATGATTGCTCAAGATTTATTGACTTGGGTGAATTATGACAGTACAAGGTATAATAAAAGAGTGTTGAATTGTTGGTGGGTGTTAGATTTGCCGCTTGATAACACCCACTGTGTTAAATACTTCTTCCGATTTTTGTGGTAGATATTATACGTGAAAGTAAAATAAAAGGTTGTTGATTTTTTGGTGTCAAAGATTAACTTTTTATCCATGATAAATATAAAGGATTGAGATGAGTTATGAATATGCAATTTGCAAAAGATGTATCATCTAAATAGAAACCACTTGTTCTATCAAGGTGAAAATAAATGTACTAAATGTGATTGTCAGCAATTATAGAATAATTTTCAACGGTTTTTGACAAGGTTTTGTATTTTAGTGGACGTTTAAAGAACCTTATCTTTGGGTGTTGAAAATTGGTGCTAGACGTGACACCAACACATCCATCTTATACCATGTAGATGTAATTTGGTTAAATAATATACGTAAAAATAATAAAAGATTGTTGATTGTTGGTTGGTAAATAGATTATTTTTCTAAATAAACAACATTATTAAAATAACTAACTTTATAGCGTCTGAGCACATATTTCTATTTACGTTACCATTAACTAATCATCATCAAAAATAATGATAAAATAAATAAAACTATTGTATATAAGGTTTAAAAATATTATATTATTAAATTGGAACTATATTAAGAATATATAAATTTCACCATTTCAAAACTGAGTCTACTTTTATAAATATACTATCTTCTATTTAGCTATTATTATTAGATACTTATTCTATAATTGTTCAGTTATTCTATTAGAATGGAAATGGTAATTGATTTTTTAAATTGAAAAGGCTTTTGAATAAAAAAAAGAATGTGGATTAACGATTAGGACCGTGTCCGCCTCCAGATGGCAATTCGAAGTCAGGAGGCACAATAATTAATCCTAATTCGTCTAAGCATTGAAGGACGCTAAGAAAAGCATCTTCATCAGTTATTCCTGCAATAGAAAATAGTATTGCAAGGCCATTAAGTTTTTCTTGATTGGTCAACGTTGGATTGGAAAGAGCTTCACATAGACCTTCCAAGTCTGCTACATCAGGGCGAGAAGAAAGAGCATCTGTTAAATTCTCCAACTGTTCTTCATCTAGATTTTCTGTAAAACATTCCTCACAAGCTAGTGGTTCTGGTGTTGTTGTTTCATTGAAAACTACTACATTATTGTTGTTATTTATGCATACAAATTTAAAGTCTTTATCATTTTGTTTGTATCCGTTATTGTTTCTTTCACCATTTCCAAAGGCACTAGCAGTTGTTGTTGTTGTTGTTGTTTGACCTTCATCATCATCTGGCGCTTGTGCTTCAGTTATGGGACCACTATTTGGTACTCCTACATTAACATCTAATCAATTGAGATTTACATTGATATTGTTACATTTGATTTTCTTTATATCGACATTCTTACTACTATCTTCTTTGGATTTGTAGCTATTGTCTTTTCCATATATTGAGGATTGTGATTCATAGCTATCCTTTCCATAACGGTCCTTGTAATCATTATCCATTCCATACTCTGAATCATAGCTGTTGTATCTCTTGTCTATGTACTCT
>DASVFI010000147.1:0-2882 GCA_036380115.1 Nitrososphaeraceae archaeon
TATATATAATCATTTTATTTCCAATTCAATAATAAATGAAAAAGTCAAATTAGAAGAAGATAATATCATAATGTATATAGATAGAGAATATGATAACAATGTAATTAAGCAGATCAAGTCATTATTACAAGAATATTTAGATTCTTTTATAATCTATAAAAACCATCGAATTTTCGAATTTGAAAATATTTTTATAGTTGGAATTCCTAAAGACATAGCCGAAATTTCAAAATTTGTCTTTTGTGAGATTTGTGGTTATGGATTATCAAATGAAGAAGAATTACTAGTTCATCGTAGAAGTCATGGAATAATGTAGATTGCAATAACAAAAAGAATAGTATTCATTACCTTATTTTGTCTTTATATGAGACATTAATTTATTTATTATTAATAACTTGTATGGTATACGATTAGGTCTAACATCCAATTTCAAATTAGCTTTAACAGTTGCAATTTACTCACGAACATTGTTATTAATAAGTCCTTCAATAATATTTGAAATCAATCATAGATATAGATAAATTCTATTAGAATTCATACTAAAATTAAGAATCATCTTAGAAACAAAAAGGGATAACAATAAAAACAAAATAAGTAGAAGTAATTTATTATTCTTTAAATTTTCTTATGCTTTACATATACTTGGTTTTTATAAATCTGTCTTACTTTTTCTAATGTATCTATATCATTTATACCCTTATCGATACGAATACTCTTTATCCTAGGAAATCTTAATGCAAATCCACTATTATGCCTATCACTTTGTTGTATTGTATCAAAAGCAACTTCTAAAACTATTTCAGGCTTTACTCGTATTCTATTACCTTCATCTTCTACTGTAATTTCTCTTAACCTTTTGGTCATTTCATCAATCTCTTTATCAGTCAATCCAGAATATGCCTTTCCAATAGTTTTTAACTTAGTATTTTTTTCATTTAAATTGTTGTCGTTATTGTAATTATCATTACTCTCTTCATCTATTACGGCAAATGTATAGTCAGATAATACACCTGCTCTTTTTCCATGACCATATTCTGCGATCACAATTACTACATCAATTGTATCAAGTTCCTTCTTTAACTTCATCCAATGTCTGCCTCTTTTTCCTGGATGATATTGAGATAACGGATCCTTTACCACTAATCCTTCATGTCCAATATCTTTGCTTTCGTTGAATATTGCAATTACTTTTTCTATTGATTCTACAATTTTATAACTTGAATTAATTATTGGTTCCTTAAAAGATATTGTGGACAAAATATCTTTTCTATCAAAAAGTGATTTCTTTAATACTTGATAATCCTTAAAATACATAATATCATAAATAAAGTAATATATAGGAACTTCAGTCTGAATGCTATTAGTCACATTTTTCCTTCTAAGACGTTTCTGAAGCTCTTGAAAATGTAATGGTTTACCATTTTTAAAGGCTACTAGTTCTCCATCTACAATAAAGTCTACCTGATTGGATAACATTGTATTTGTCGTTTTTATTGTAGTTTCTATTGCAGCTTTCACTAATTCAGGAAAAGCATATGTTATCTCTGCTAGATTGCGAGAAAAAAGCCGCACTTCTTTATTAAACTTGTGTAATTGTAACCTTATTCCATCATATTTATATTCGCAAATTAGAGGTTTATTATAATAGTTTATTATCTCTTCTGCACTAAACATAACATCTGCTAACATAAAGCTTACTGGCACAAATGGCTTCATTATTGCTTTGTGAAGTAAGTTTTTTTTTGCTAATACTGCTACTTGTGAAATATCTCCAGAAATAAGCATAGCTTCTCTTATAAGTTTTAATTCTTTACCAAATGCTCGCGATATGGCAATCTCCACAAGACTTTCGACCGAACCAATTCGCATTTCACCAGTGATAATTTTAATAAGATATTTTGATTCAAGAGGAGAACACGCAATAAGCAATCCTTTTAATATGTTCTTTTTATTTCTATTCGAACCAGAACCAGTAATAGTTGCTATTTTTTTAAATAGATGATATATGAAGCTTAAATCTAATTCGTCTTGTTGATTAAAAAGGGAAATAACATGCTTTTTAGATACTGCATATTCTGCTATTGCACCTATATCTCCATGTTTTAGATGAATATTTTGTATATCTTTAATATCTAACATTGCAATTTCAGAAAGCGATTGCATAATGGTAGTAAATCCTATATTGAGTGTAAGATTTGATCCTGTAGGAAATACTCTTCCTGATAGGAATAGAACTGCAATAGATAGTGAAGTTTCATCTAGACTGGTTATATACGCAGAAATAATTTCTATTTTTTCATTCTTTTTAGCGATAGACCTAACCTTTTCACATGTTTTAACGAACAGTGAAAAGTGATTGGTGGTCTGATTTGTCATATCTATTAAATATCTACGTATGTCTATTTTATGAAGGATATATTTATCATGGTATAATTCAACTAATTATCCATTATTTTTATTAATCACAAGCATGAGAATAATATTGTCAATCTGTAATGTAATTATGATAAATATATTGGATTGTATAGTTACTATCATAACTATTGATCATAAAAAAATTTTTACATATTATAAATACATGAAAGTCATCCTCATTATTTCTGCTATCTGGTAATTGGAATAATTTTGAAATGGCAAGTACAATATCAAATATATTAGAACTTCACTATTCAAACATAATATATTATTATATTATCATCTGTTTATCTATGGTAATTTTATTTTTATTAACGCAACCACTAATTTGCTTCTAAAATAGTTACAATATTTATCATTTTCTATCAATCTTTTTCTTTATGCTACTGGCATTTTTAATTTTAACAGTTGCATTTCTTATTTATAAATAATTAATAACATATTAATTATACATGAGAAAAACTTTT
>DASVFI010000148.1:0-3332 GCA_036380115.1 Nitrososphaeraceae archaeon
CAAAAATTGTGGTTCGGATCTATCTGTTTGGATAGAAGTAAGGAGAAATATTGATGGAATACCAAAGCCTGAAATTTGGTGTATAGATTGTGTACGCGGTGGTAGCAATTCAAATAATAACAATAATAATAATAATAATAAGCAGAACTAAATTACACTTACTTTTATTTTTCTATTTGATTCATTAGTTTCGTGTTAATCTAATTAATGCTTTAGTTCATTCATTCAAAATTAGCTGAGCAGTTCGCCTTGCACTTGCAAAGGATGAATTAGATAATAATTCTTCCTTTCCTACCCAGTCTCCTACTCTGTACAAATTGTCTGCAATCCGTACATCTGGTCTGCTAGCTAATCCGCCTGCAGCAGTAGTAACAGCAGCATTAGACACCACCATATTGGGCAATGGCCTCTTCTTAACAAGCACCTCTCTCCATCCCAGCTGCATTAAATCAAGAAACTCTTCTAATTCCTGTTGATCCTCTCTTGGGTTTGGCTCAATTGAAGTGCCTAGATATTTCGGACATGGATCAATGCTCCGCTTTCAGGAGCAAGCTTTGCAATTGCAGAATGAACTGAAAAATATAGCGGACGGTCAACTCCCAGAGCAAACAAAGTATTTTTGTCTGGCAGACAGCTAAGTGCAATGTAAATATCTTAAAATAAAAAATGGGGTTTGAATTAGTTCTAAATCTTTTATGGAAGTAGTTCTAACCATTGTTTCTTTAACTTTTCTATCTTTTCTAATGCAGTCAAATCTTCTGTTCCTTGAGCTATTGTAGGCGGAGAGAAAGAAGCTGCTAGACCTCCTGTATTTTTAATAGATTTAACACTGACATCTATTCCATGATATTTCTTGACATAGTTATTGTCCATTTGGAAAGCTTGTGCATTTGTCATAAACGATGGTGACATTAGAGCAATTGTTCCTGCTACTAGTACAATTCCTAAAAATATTGCACTAGTCTTTTTTCTTGATACTATTTTATTATTCAATATTTAAATATATTATACTTATAGTATATCTGACATCCGAATGATGAATTAAGACTTTTTGAAAATAAAGTTGTAATAGTTGATTTTTTAGATATAACTATTATAAGATGAAGATAGTGAATCATTATAACCATTTATTAAATAAATGAATTAGATAATTTGTTACTATAATGTGAATAATATTAATATAGATAAAAAATTGAGCCTAATGATTTAACAATATAGATAATATTTACCATTTACTTTTAGATTACAAATTGTAAAATGATGGCATAATAAAACATTTGAAATATTATGGATGTTCCTTATAGAAATGTAAATAATAATCAGTTCATAGTTGTTGAATTTCATATGGGTTCGACGGCATGTATATAATATTAGCATTCAATTTGATGCACTCAATGGAAATATATTAAAGCTGGTTTTACCAATCCATACCCAAAAATTTTTTCGTAAAAATATATTACATCAATTATTAATTTAAGATTTTCGTATCTTGTATCTCTAAGATAACTCTGTATATTACCCATATCAGAATCAACAATCTTTTATCTTATATTCTCTCCTATCATAATACACTAAACCAAGCCCCTGCTTTAGCAATTCATCTTAGATAATGTTAAAGTAACTAGGCAAATCTATAACACCTGCTTTTCAACATCCAATTATAGCACTTTTAGAATCAATAAAACTAGAATTTTCAAGGATATGTTGAGTCCTAGAAAACTACGGGCCCGTCGGGAGTGGATTCGTCCATGTAGTAGGGTTATGCTATCTTGTATTTAGCTTTATTATTAGAAACTTATTTAAATTCTTAATATGAAAAATTGTTGTATTTTGTTAGTTGAATTTATTATTCTTTTCTATATCAAAATTAAATTTTTTGATGTCAAATGAAAGCCCTTCTTGGTACAAACCTTTAGATATAGTTTTTATTATTCCATCCTCAACCTTTTTAATCCTAGTCCTATTTGTTATAAGATCTATTGGAATATCGATATCAATCTCTAAATTTAATTTTACTCGTTTTTTGGACACCATAATTATTATCTTCTGATATAAAGTAATGTTTCGATATTTAGTTTTGTCGCTTTTAAAAGATAAGATGATATTAAAAAACGAGAGATGGAATTAGTCTAATGAAATACCATTCTTTTTTGTAGATACTAAGTGAAAATGATAAAAAATTACGTGAGTATAAGGTAAAAGCCATAGCCTATTTTTGGAATCAATCAAAATAGAGACGGCTATGGCAGGAGCAGGTTTCACGTTTGGTTGTCGCTAGCAATTGTTGCTAATAATATCTTATCCTTACTAAATTATTTAATAATTGAAGATAATTTATTGGTAAAAGAAGAAAAAGGAAATATCCTAAAATATAAAACCATGTTTAACTTTTCTGTTAAATAGAGAAAATTTTTTCGTACATTAATAATCATGGCAATCAGTTGTATATAGATATGGCTTTTGACTATAGTATTAGATAGGTACAAGTCTTAGGAAAATACCTTATCCGTATCAATACCTTAATTGGGAATAGATTTAGAATTCATATTTTATGTTAATAATTTCATAGGTCAAAGTTAAAAAATTAAGTTAAAAATTTATTTATTAATAAGTAGGTGTAGTATTTACTCATTTATAATGATTTTACAGATGAATCTCCGTACAATGAGTAAACTATTAGACATAATACGGCTTTCCAATAGGGAGTTAAAATTATTGTTAGGGGTATTGATTTTGTCATCCGTTTTATCATCAATTTCATTTTACCTTTTACGTTCTACATCTAATCTTGAGCTACTTTTTATGTATGGTAATTTGATAATCATTATAACTGCAGGATTAGCAGTAGTTTTTTCTCTTATCCTAATTCTAAGGGAGAGGAAATATACAGGCGAATTAAAAAAATTGGTATCGCTTTTTCTAGGAATATTCCTTTGGTTTTCAGGCGAAATTATATATTCATATTATCAAAGTGTTTTAAGAATTGATATCCCATATCCTTCTTATGCAGATAGTTTTTATTTACTAGGCTATATTTTTGTAGGTTATTATTTGTATTCCTCTTATTATTATTGGAATAAGAAGAATAAACTTAGCGAAGGTTCAGTTTTTATAATTACCATTTTTTCAGCTCTACTAATTCATTTTTTGGTTCAGACAAGTATAGTAAATTATTCAAATAACATCGCCGCAACATTAGTTGATATAGTATATCACATATCAGATGGGATATTATTAATACCAGCACTTGTTATATTATGGAACTTACGTTATAAAAAAATTTTTTATATTCATAGAAGTTTGATATCATTATCTATAATATTAAGTATATT
>DASVFI010000149.1:0-2625 GCA_036380115.1 Nitrososphaeraceae archaeon
TGTTGTGTACCTTCTTGTTGAGTAGGAGGTGCTGCAGCAGAAGTTTCAGCGCCTTTTGTAGCATTAGTTGCTGAAGTTACAGTACTAGCTACTGATTCTTCTGTTGTTCCTCTTACTCCAGTTCCTCCACCGCCATCTCCACCGCCATCTCCACCGCCATCACTCGCATAAATTGATTGAATTTTTAGAATATGGTCGTTATTTTCAAAGAGAATTGTTGATGATATTTGAAATAGTGACCCTGTAACTAAAATAATACTAATATATAAAGCTAAACTAGGGTGAATACACTTCTTGTTATTATTTACCAATAGAACAACCACATTTAGTAAATATAAAAAGTTTTTTTTAATTATTGGCTATGTAAACTGAGATTTCTTACAAATAATTCTAAATCTGTTAAATTTTAGGATTCATTTATCATTGGTCTTCTAGAATGTTATTATTTCAAATGTTAGGCATTAGTCACCAACATTTCTAAATCTCTTAATAACTATATTGATAAGATCAACTCATGTTTCAACACCATAATGATCATAAATTCAAAAAAATTATAGATGAATTTATACTATCTTCATCAGATAATGCATCGATAAAATACATTTTAAGGAATATAGATTTTGAGGCATTCAAGTTAGGAATTTCTTTTTATCAAATGATATTCATATTAATCCAAAAAGATGCTATCCATAACAGAAAATCTCAAATATAAGGTAAATGACAAACTATTAAAGAAATTTTGATTTTTATATATTTTATAATAAGTTACTAAAAATAAAATCTAAATCGAGGTAATAGTACCACTACATTAAACTCTTTTAGAACTTCTATAGGTATTACTCGCAACGAAAAATTATCATTAAGAATTATCATTATAAATTATCGAAAATTATATTTCTATCGATTATTGGCAAAAACATAATATTCTCCTTCTATATTCCTATTACATGTTAAGCAATTTAAAATTTAGAGACGGCTTATTTGTCTAAAAATAGGAAATTTGATTTCTGTATATTAGATATATCTATTTATTGAATTTGCAATATTGTGATATAATATTATTACATATAATACATTTGTATTCTCTTTTTTTTATTAGCAAATATCTTCAGTAATCTCTTAATTTGGATTCTCGTATATTATTAGAGGAGACCCCTGGATATTCTTTTCCACATTTATTACAATAATATTTTGCAAATCTCTTTTTGTCTAGCGTGCCTGTATTTCCAAAGAATAAATGTGATACTCCTAGAATGAATTTTAATTCTTCCCTTCTATAAGATATACAAAAGCATAACACCTGAACCTAATACCTTCTTTTCTTCTAGGTCTTCATTATTCTTATGCAGATGTATATCGATCTATAGATAATAAACTCTAAAATTAAACCTTTTATTGAAATTAACTCTAAATACAGGGTAGTAATAGTAGAACCCTACTATATAGAAGATTCTACTTTAGACCATTAGCTCAATATGTAGACGAATATACTTGTAAAAAAGATTAGCTTACCTATTCTATACTTAAATTTATTCAAGATAATAAATTTGAAAATATGTATCAAAAAGAATAATGTTCTGTATTTAATTCTAAATTCTTTTATAGATACATATTTTCAAAGATTCTTATAAAATAAGAAGTAATAAGAAATATATGAATAAAGTAATAAAGAATAAAAACTATCTAAAACTTAACTCTACCTTTATTATATCTTTATCAATGGTAGCTGCTATTGTATTTGTTTCCTTTTCTTTAATGCCTCAACAATCTTATGCAGAAGATTATAAACTTAACATACTTATAACAAATCAAGATGAGATTAATACTAAAGCAGACTTATCTATCAAAACAAATGATGATACACAAGAAACAACAGTAAAATTAAATGATGACCCAGAAGAAATAAAAGAAACAATAGCAGGTGAACCAAGAGATAAAGTTAAAGTATGTTTAGAAGATTCTGATTTTAAAGATTGTCAAACTAAAAATTTGCCAAAAGACGATGACAGCACTATTAAATTTAAATTAGAATATGAAGCTTGAGACGAGAATTACTATTAATGAATTGAAAACATAATAATTTTTTATTAATTGACAATGTAATGTGAGGATTAAAATTTAAGTTACTAATAATAAAAGCCAAATACAAGTTAGTCTTAATATTATTAGAAATAGATTTCTTTTGCCAATTATATTTCAGACTTTATTCACTGCTTATGATAATTTTTTACTACATGAAAAATTTTAGTAAATAGGATAACAATAATTAATTAACCATATGTATTATATATTTTTAAAAGATAAGATAGAAAAAGTAGACGTTGATGAAGAGAATCTTCATCATCATATAAATGGATTATTGATAAGTAGATTGTAATTATAGATTGGTTATATTAATTTCTAAAATTGTTTTTATATTATTATTAAATATGATGTATTGGCAATGGCTGAAAACATGTCTGACAAGTCTAATGATGAGGTTAAATCCATAGTTTTAGGGCTATTCGCATTGATTGGATTTATAATAATTATATATTCAATATTTATGGGAGTCGTAGGTGAACCATTAGCATCAACAGCAGATACTGTATTTGTTGCTGCAATCATTGGGTCTTTTACTTTGGT
>DASVFI010000150.1:0-2481 GCA_036380115.1 Nitrososphaeraceae archaeon
GATTATAGTTAGAAAATAGAGCCAATCGGGTAAATTATCTAGAGGATAGAGGGCGCCACTCAAAAAGAATAAAGGAAATACAACAAAACTTACGATCATCTGAAAACCCTCTAGACTATACATATGACTTCCAAGTCCTAATCCCAAAGCAGTAAGTAAAAATGACAATATAAGAGAAACAAATGTTATTTGTAGTATTGAAATTGCTGTATATTCTATTCCAATAAAATAGCCAATAACTAGTAACATAAATACTTGGATCATAGAGTTAGTCATGCCTCCAAGGGTTTTACCAATGAAAATTATCTCACGACTAATTGGTGCAACCATTACACTTTTTAGAAAGTCAAATTTTCTATCCCATATAATATAGGCACCATAGAAAACAGATGTAAAAATAATTGACATACTTATTATCCCTGGGAAAATAAATTGTTGATAGTTTACATCTGTTGATAGTGTTGTAGTTGATCCTAAACCAGAACCAACAATAAATAACCAGAGCAATGGTGTGAATAATGATGCAACTAATCTACTTCTTTCTCTCAAATAAACTTTAAATTCTCGTAACCATATTGCATAAATATTTAAAAAACTATTTTTTAGTGTAGAGGCTAATATTTGATTAGTTACCATTTTCTTGTATTATCCCATTACAAAATAAGTTGTAGTTGTACAAAAAACAATAATTTATAGTCTTATTTCTCATACTGTGCATATCGCTCCATAAAGCCTCCCTCGGGCACTTCGTTTATTGATCCTTGAGTAAATGCATGAAATACATCATCTAAAGTTGGTCGTGAAAATTCAACTGATTCTACATTGTCAATAGACTTTAATAATATAGGGAGATTATGATTAATATCATCTACCTGCAAAATGATTAATGAATTATCTTTTCCTTCAAATTTCTTTTGTTCTATTTTTTTGACAAATTTTAAGGACTTTAAAACCTTCAAATTTTTTGTCAATATGTCACTATTGTTATAGATATCATTTGCATTATCTGGTATTTTAAAGTACAACTTTATAATATCCCCAACATATTTGGCAGTATCATCATTATTATTGTTATTAGTCTTAATTCTATGCTTTAGTTGTTCTGGAGTATCTATAGCAATTATTTTGCCTTTGTTAATAAAGCCAATTCTGTCACAGAGAACATCAGCTTCTTCCATATAATGCGTAGTCAAAATTATAGTAATTTTTTCTTCTTCAACCAATTTTTCAATATAATTCCACATTGTTTTCCTACTATTGGGATCAAGTCCCAATGTAGGTTCATCCAAAAAAATAACTTTAGGCTTGTGAATAAGGCCACGAGCAATTTCCAAGCGCCGGCGCATTCCGCCAGAATATTTCTTTACAATGTCATCTTTTCTTTCATAGAGTCCAACTAATTTTAATAATTCGTTAATTCTGTTAATTCTTGATTCTGATGAAACACCATATAAATAAGAATTAATCTTTAAATTTTCAAAACCAGTCAACATATCATCGCTACTTGGTGCTTGAAATACAATCCCAATATTTTTTCTTACTTTAGAAGAATCTTTTACAATGTCATAACCATTAATTTGTGCGGTGCCACTTGTTGGTTTTAGAAGAGTAGCCAACATATGAATTATTGTTGTCTTTCCAGCACCATTTTGTCCAAGTAAGCCAAAAACCTCACCTTCGTGTATCTCTAATGAAACATTATCAACAGCTACTATTTTGCCAAATTTTTTCGTGAGGTTTTTTATGGTTATCAAAATTATAGATAATAAAAATTAGATAGTCATATGTATTAATCTTGTTTATCCTTATTTCAACTAAAGTAATTACAAATGAATAATTAATTTATTTACTAATTATACTTCGATGGATTATATAGAACACATCTCTTTTTCAAATTTAATATAATAATTATACCTTTCCTATAAAACAGTATGATATTTTTTAAACGCATACGTAAAATAGTTTTAAGATGAAAATAATGTAATTATTTCTTTGTTCGTAACAAATTATTTTCATCAATAGCCATTACTTTTTTTATAATACTTGTATGCTTGTTAGGTAATGCATATACCCATTTTAGCTTCCTGTAAAGAGTCTTTGGATCTATTTTTGTACCGATTTTTCTAGATGCTATATCGAATAATTCTGGCATAACTATCCATTCAGGATATTTTGGACGTGTTGCTTTATCTCTTTTATATTGCAAAAATAATGGTTTTTCTTTTATGTATTCTTCTATTTCAGATTTTTTGGTATTATATTCTAAGTATAATTTGGGAATTTCATTGACTATTTTTTCCCTTTTATTCTTTAGTTCTTCATGTTGCTTTATCATGTTCTCCATATAACCAGGAATACTTTCTATCTTTCTTTGATATTTTTCTTCAAATTGTATTATTCTTTTTATATCTTCTAAAAACTTGTCAATATTCTTTTTTATCCTAAAGCTTTCTGTATCTATCGATTCTATAAAATTTTCAA
>DASVFI010000151.1:0-3374 GCA_036380115.1 Nitrososphaeraceae archaeon
TTTCATATTGCCAATCTAATATATCTGAATATCCCCTTGCTATAAAAAATTTTTATATATAAATGAGAAATTAAAATAATAAAAAATTGATATACAATAGATTGTGGAGGTCGATTAAGAAATAAACCAAGAAATGGTAAATTCAAACTAGCGTTAAGTAGCAATATCAAAACACTAGATAAATAAAAATTTCTAAAACTTTTATAGGTTAAATTATATTTTTAATATTGTGAAGACAAGTACACTTGTAATTCTAACAACACTGGCTTCAATTGTTTTTGTTATTTTGCTCTTTTTCCTTCCATACTAACTAATGGACTAACTAAAATCAACACTCTTTTATCCTACCTACCGTCTCTTGTCATAATACACCATAAATCAACAAGTCAACATTGAGAATGTTCATCTTCATAGGTGTTATTGGTTTCATATCCCTTTAACACCCAGGAATCAATAATCTTTTATTCTACTTTCACATATTATAATTACTTCAAACCAAAAAGTTTGCAAGGGATGGGTGTTATGCGGCAAACTAGTAACACCCACTTTTCAACACCCATTTACAATACCAGAAGATTCAACACTTTTTTTATTTTACCTAATTTACTATAACTTTGCTACTATAGCCTATTAACGGTGCTATTATAGTTGGTTCAACAATCAAAGGGGGATGTGATATATTGTAGCCTCTATAATCCCACTTAGAATAAAAAATTAAAAAATCTCAAAAATGTTTAAAAGATTAACTTGTATAATAATAATATGAAGATAGTCGTTTCAATAACATTCATTGTGGTAATGATTGGACTTCTTTTTGTTCTTCCTCAAATACAAATATTATTTGCGCAAATAGGTGCCTCAGAACAAATGATGAGTCATATGAGATTCACTCATTCCCAATTAGCAAATAATATAGACGAAGTTAAACAACTGATTGAAGGCAATAATACTTCTGAAGCCCTTACTTTACTTGACGGTATGGATGTTAAAATTGATCATATGAATACCATGTTTAATGACCTTGTATGGGAATTGTCCAATAGAGGCCATTAATACTTTTTTTGTATATTATTAAATTAGATGAAAAAATGAAAACAGTTAGTCGTTATCAAAGTACAAACGACTCATTTGAATGATAGATAAATTAACAAATCCTTTTATTATATTTTGTCCGTACTAATATTTCCCATCCAGTAAGTTGTATTTACTAGATGGATGGATGTGTAGGTATTATAGAGGTCTGTCGCCATTCTTCTAATATCTACCATCCATTGCTTTTTCACTATTTAAGGATATTGTTATTGTTATAATTCTCTATAGACGGAACAATATTTTATTAGATCTATATAATATCTATTATAATTCCTTATAATTTAGATAATCTATAATTTATCTACCTACTCGAAAAGTCAAGTTAAGAAAGTAAAACGAAGTCTTCACGTATTTCTTTTACTTTCTGTAGAAATCTAAACAATTAATTTTTCATTTTTTCTCTAGAAAGAACAATTCTTTATTTTAGAATTTATATTTAATTATACCAACCAATCAGTTTGCGAAGATCAGTCTGACAATGTCATTCGGGATATCTTAATATGGGTGTTAGAGGTTCGTCATTCTTCCTTTAACAGCCATATTATTGTTAGTAGTTTTTTTAAGTCTTGTTTAATTTTTTGTTTATCTTTGCTTTCATCTGCAGGATTGATATATTTGGATTTATTAGTTATAAAATACAAAATAATAAAAGAAACATTATAAATCAAAAAATCTACTATTAGAGAAACAATTGATATAAGTAAATAATTTGTATGGTATATAATTGATGTATAATTTACAGTAAAAACATCTGCTATCGCTGTTTAATTTCCTCTCTTTTATCTTCTTTCTATTCTATTCTATTTATTCAATTCAAACACTTTCTTCTGTCTCTACTAAGTTATTAATCAAATATAGTTATAGCAAATATGTAATCAATAATAAAAATAAAAAAATCAGAAATAATCATTTGTTTATCAAAGTATGATAGTTAGAAATTTAAACTTAATTATTTCAAAAAATAATATTGATTAATATCTTTTCCATATGTTACAATCACTGCATGATGCTTCAATAACATCATTATTTTCAAATATTCTCATTTCCTTTCCACAGTGTGTACATTTTGAAACGATATGGACACTTGTTCCATTTGCTTTTTTTATTTCTTTTAGATCAGATAGCATCTTTTCCATATAATAATATAAGGTAGTTGTTAAAGTTATAGATTTAGATTGATTTGGGCAAATATGTTTCTTTTTAGTTAGAACTTTCCACCACTATTCATTTTTCTCAATTTTAAAAGATTTGTAATAATCC
This sequence comes from Nitrososphaeraceae archaeon, assembly GCA_036380115.1. Taxonomy (GTDB): domain Archaea; phylum Thermoproteota; class Nitrososphaeria; order Nitrososphaerales; family Nitrososphaeraceae; genus TH1177. The sequence goes on from DASVFI010000151.1 coordinate 2,353, forward strand.
ACAGGCATATGAACAAGATTTTAGATTTATATTGTTGTAATTCTTATTCGTCTTGTTCTTTTCTCCATCCTTCTTGTTCTATTATTTTTTCAAATTCTTCTTGTAATACTATTTTTTCGTCGGCTAATTTACCATCATTTAACTCTCTTGCAAAACGGACATAATCACCCTCAAAAACTGCTATAATTGTATCGTGAGCACTTCCATCTTCTTTATCTTTTGAATACCTCTTTATTTCATCTTCATTTTCATCATCATTTATTGTTGTAAAAGATGTATGATTAGTATCATTAGAAGTATTAGAAGAACTCATTTCTTATTTATTTCTAAGCAATTCATTTTTATCCTCAACTACATCTAATTCTGTCATGACAACTTCTTTTCTTTCACTATCATCATTTTCTGCTGAATATTCACGAACTTGGTTGTTATCTTTTTTATCAAATATTATTAGCGCTTGGCTGGTTATTTTTTTATCATCTGGAATATAAACAGTAGCATCAATATACACTCTTGTTTCAGCATTTGCACAGTCAGAAGGAATAAACCAAACTATGCAAGATATCAGTAAATCTACTAATCAAACAATTCAGAATACCAATCAATCTGTCAACGAAACCGGTGAAGCAGTTCCAATTCAAAAAAATGTTACAGACTTTGGAGCCAACATCACTGAAGGAGCGAAAGATTTAGTTGGAAATATGGGAGAAGGAATACAAAATTTTAGTAGTGGTAACCTAAGTCTTATTTTATAAATTAAATATTTTTTTAAAATTTAAGGTTGTAAAATCGTTGTTTTTTATTCTTTTCTCATAGCAAAGAAGATAAAAGTAAAGTCCAAGCCTATTGAATTCCATCGAACAACCTTGTCTTTATACTCAAAATCTATAGGTTCAATTAGTTTCAATCCATTTTTATCTGCGATCTCTACCAAATTTTCTATTTCCTCTCTGCTGAAAATATTATCTGGCGTTCCCTTAGAAAGGACAGTTTTATTGTTAACTAGTTTATCAGGCCAGTAA
>DASVFI010000152.1:0-5763 GCA_036380115.1 Nitrososphaeraceae archaeon
ACACATAACTAAACATGAAATAGGTCATGCCCTTGGTTTAGGTCATTCACAATTTCCTAATTCTCTTATGTATCCTATTGTAAATGAGACAGTTAAACAAATTTCTGCATGTGAAATAGATGCTGTAAAAGATGCAAATAATTGGAAATTTATAAATAATGAGAAAAAACCTAAAATAATCAAGCAAAATGCATATGTATGTTTAAATTGAGACTCATTGGCGATGGTTTTCAGATTATAAAATAAGAAACAAATAATTTATTTTTTTAACATTTTCAATAAAATATTTTAAAAACAATACTCTCTTTTATCAGAAGATTGTATAATAACTATGGTAACTATAAACCATGTAAAATTAAATATAGAAATGGATATCGAAATTCCGACAGATCTTTTGGAAATAAAGGATAAGGTTAGAGTAGTTGAGGATGGACTAATAAAATGTATATCTAAGGGCTTGTACGAAGAAGGGCTTACATTTCATATTAACGAATTTAAATTCCATGTGTAATATATCAATCCATCAATCAATTATTAATTTATATTCATATTTTCAATAATTACCGATCCTTTTACACACAATGTCACATTATTTCCAATACCAGTTTCTTATACTATTTGAATAAGATACTGTAAGACTCTATCAGATAACATAAATTTGATCTTTATTAGTTGTCTAGTAAACCATTAAGTAATAATTATTATTATATATACCTGTAAATCTTGTAGAAAGAATTTTAAACATAAATTTCCAGCGAAACATCATATAGAAAACTCTCATAAAGGGGAAATATTAAAATTTGAAGTTCGGAGTATGGGCAATTCATTAGAATGTTCATATTGTGGTAAAGATATCATAGATTCTATAGAATCACATTTACGTTCTCATATAAAAAAAATTATAACGTTATACTTTGACACTTGGATGTCAAAATCTTCCTCGGTCCCGTCAATTTGACGTAAGCGAACTAAACTAATATCTTACAGATGCTGTTGTTTTAATAGATAAGGTAAAATTATTGAATTTCTGTTTTACTTACTCTCTCCTACGTTCTGTTACTGCAGTAGCAGAAACTTGGAATTTTTAATGAGGTCTAGAAAAAAAGTAGTAGAAAAAGAGTTTATTCAAAAATTTAAGTGATGTATTATTATAGATGTACTAAGGTATCAACTGATTGAATAGAGATTACACCAATTTTTTTCTCGCTCTTATCATTTATGTGTTTGAGTTTTTTGACTAACTCTTCTAAAATATTAGATTCTGCTATAGTTACTATGGTTTTACGACTTGAAGATATCGTCGCAGTATATCCTCCGGCTTTTCCTGACCTTATCTTTTGTTTGGACTGTCCATAACCATGAGAATCATACAAAGTTGCCTCTAGTTTTAAACTATCAATTACTGAGATTATTTCATCAACTTGTTCAGGACTAGCAAATATTTCTATCTTTTTTAATCCTGCTTTGATTTTATTTTTATCTCTATCTACAGTATCTTTGGATTCTACTATCTCAAACGGTAAAACAGATTTTTCTGTCATTAGGAACAATATATCTGTACAATACAGATAAAGTATTTGTTTTTATAGAATAATTTTATTTTTCTAGAAAAATAATGCTACCAAACTTCTTTTTTTTACTTCTTCCCTCTTATTACGTTCTATGGTTGTTAGTCAATTAATTCAACATACATTTTCTTCTGTCTCTATACTTTACTAATTTGCTAACTGGATACAGTGATACTAAACCTGTAATCAATAATATCAATAAATCGGATGCTATCATTTTTTTATTATTGTACATTTAACACCTTTAGACTAAATATTTTTGGACTATAGTATATTTAGAACTCATTTCTGGTCTTATTATTATTTCCTTCATCATCATCAGGAGGGCTATGGCTTTTCTTATCTTTCTCAGTTCGTATAACTATTTTATATGAAGAAATCCCATGGTTATTACCTTCTGCAGCATAAATGGTGAACCGGGTTTCGGTCCCGTTCCCCGAGTCATTATTATGGTATAGAGGAAAGGCCAAATACGGGACTGGCCGAAATAAGCCTCTTACCTGCAGAAGGTATGTATGTATATGCAGACAACGCAACTACAACAATTTACCTCTATTTTCATACAAATATTCAATTTTATAATATGTTATATCTATGAAAGTTATGGCAGAGAATAATCCAATTTTTAATCCAGAAGATATTATCAAAAAAGAAGCAAGAGGAATAAATAATACTTTTTTAGGACAAGTTCAAGAAATTCATTCTGATTTTATTGTAACAGAAAAAGGAACGGTAGAAACAGAAAGATTTCATTTTCCAAAGAATTTATTTGATCGACATGATGGGCATAATGTATGGTTTAGAGTAACGGAAGAAGAGGCAAAACAATACAAAAAGGATTAAAATGCTTTTTCTTGTTGATTAATTATTTTTATTATTTGATCTTTTTTCTATAGTATCCACCATTCAGAATAACTTATTTATGAGTAGTATCGAACATTGAAATAATGTAAATTCATTCCCACTGAGAATACAGCAGAAGTGCTCTACTGTCTATAAAGCAAATCTTGAATTTTATACTAATTAATTTCTACAATTCTTATAAAAGAAGTGGCAAATTATTCATTGTAGATAATATATAGTGGATGTAGTATTAAAATCGATATTAAAACGACAAATCCCTTTTCTAATTGGTGGAACTATTACTGGAACAATTATGGCGTATTATTATGGTTTTTTATTTACTATTATAGTAAATAGTATAATGTGGTATGTGATTTCTTCTTTAGTTAGCAAATATGTTTACAAAGTCAAAGGAATTGATGATCAAAAATATCTTATGCAATATGGCCTATCTAAAATAAAGTCAAGAAAAAGACATCATAGTTGAGTCTGAAACAAAGGTATAATCTCTCTTCCAAATTATTATTGTTGTTGTTGCCCTGACCCTTTCTTTAAAGAGGAGTATGGCTTCTTTTACCAATAATTTATCTCCAATTTTTAAATAATATAATTTTCAATATAATTGACTTCCCACTCTAAGGAAGCAATAGATACACCATGGCCTTCTATACAAACCATGAGGTAGAATGCATTCATTATAGAGGGCTATGGCTTTTATTAAAAAGATAATTTATCTCTAATTACTAAATAATTTGTTGATTATAGTTATTCTACAAACAAATCACCAATTGCTACTCTGGCCATATCTTCATCTACTACCGATTATATTCATAATAGGCTATGGCTTTCTTATTTTATACGTCTATAAGTGATAATTTAATCACACTGTCTTTGAATATAGATGGGTTAACGTGGCAATATTGTGATTTATAGCAATGTCTTCTCTAGTTTCTCCATCAAGCCAATCTTCAATTACAGATCTTTTTTCATCTGGAGATATAATTCTGGGCATACTATTACTTCAAATTTATACATTTAAAGATGAGTCAAATAAGTCAAAACAATTGTCAAAATAGTCATAAAAATTGTCAAAATAGTCAGAAAACGCAGATTCTATACTATATCATGTAGCTATTGATTAAGTTTATGATGAATACGAAATTTATGATTATATTAATACTAAATAGTGTAATCAATTACTATCTATCTAAATATGTGGTATCCATATTTAATATCCATAATAACAATTATTTTTTTATTATTTTAAAATGCCATAGCCTATGAGTACAACAGATATATGGCGACTATGGCAGTAGGTTTGACGTTTTGGTTGTTGTTATTACATATTCTTCATAATAAAATATATAAAAATTGGAGATAATTTATTGGTAAAAGAGAGAAGCCGAACCTCATTTTGTTATTTTTGTTGTTATTCGTTAACTGCTTTAATCATAGTATATATTGTATAAGCAAAATTCTCGAAAAAGAGAAAAAAATATACAACTCATACTTAAATAGATGATTTTTTCGTTTAATCTATACTCTAATGTTTAAAAAATCCATAGCCATAATCGATTATGATCCAGATTTATTAAATATATTTAGCGAGGCCTTAAAAATGAGTGGTTATGATGTTTCTAGTTTCACTGACCCTGTTTTGGCATATCAGCATATTCAAGAAAATCCAAATAAGTATTCATTAGTAATTGTCGATGAGAAAATATTCAACATAAACGGATTATTTAGTAGTACCAAACTCTTAGAAATAAATCCCAAACTAAATGTAATACTATTGAGCAATTTCAAGGATTTCAAATATAATTACAAATTCAACGTTCTCAAAAAGCGCGTATCTATATTTAAATTAATTAGTGCAGTTAATGAAAGTATATCAAAATCTATTTCTCGTGATGACAAATTCTGATTGTTTATATTTAAAAATTGATAAAAATTAGCCCCCTACTAACGAAGAGTAATTTTCCAATATGCAAAGAGGCGACAATGGCAGTACGAATGGTATTACTATCTACTATAAACAAATAGCACAATAAAAAGGAATTTTTTGTTGGTAGTGTTATTATTTTATCTGCTTATTCTCATCCTTTTTCTTTCTCTTTTCTATTATTTGTAAGAAGAGATTCTTTAAACCTAAACCCATATTAATATAATAATAAAGTTCGTATAAGAGTTTTTGTTTTGTTTTTCACGTATGGTTTTAGGGGCTACTGGACATGATCTCATTTATTTATCAACGTGGAGGTCATGTAGATGCATTGACTCATTTGTCTGACCGATTGTTAGTTTAAGCCAAGAATAGAATAGTTAGAAAGAAAACAAATGATATAAAATATAGTTTTTTTGATTTAAAATATTGTTCTAGTAAATGGATGGATTTTCGTACTGCAAACGATTTTGCTTATTTTATGTATTATTAGTGAATGATAACTTAAATTCTTAGAAGGTCACTTAAGAGATTTTATAAACTTATACTTAGAATACTTTAAAATTCATTTTTCTAACTATTTTTTTATTATTTCTATTCTTTCTTTTCTTAGAATCATTTATTTATCTAAAAGAATAGAAAATAACAATGAAATATTTAACAGCGATATCATTGACAATCCTTTTCGTTTTTTCAATTTATATTGGCTTAATTTTAGAAAATGACGATGTATATGGACTAGAATATTGGTGTGATGAAAATGTATTGGTATGCAATGGTGATGAAACAGATGACGAAATTACTGGAAATGACAATAACAATGTAATTTATGGATGGACAGGAAATGATTTTTTGCGTGGGATGGCAGGTGATGATATTATTTTGGGGGCAGACGGTGCAGACACAATTATTGGCGATACGTCAAGTGATGTTTTAAATGGTAATGATCATGGAAAAGATGTAGCAATTGGCGGGTCAGGCGATGATATACTAATGGGTTATAACGGAAGTGATGAACTATATGGTGGAACAGGAGATGATTGGCTTCGGGATTTTGGTCCAAGAAATTCTGACGAGGTAAATAATTTTTTTGGTGAAGAAGGCAACGATTTGCTTGTTGGTAGTAGCAGTACAGATATCTTTAACTGTGGAGAAGGAATAGATGTAGTTTTAAATTTCAATTCCACTCAAGGAGATAATTCGGAACCCAATTGTGAAATGTTGTTTAAAGAAAAAATTAATGAAAGTCAAAATAATGAAGAATATCTTGCTTTTGCACCCATAGATAATGGTACCATTGGTCTTGGAAAAGAATAATTCATTATTTATACAAGTTTTGAGATATAACCTTATATTGTAATTATTGTCATTATTAATTAGAAATTAATTGTATTGGTAGAACTCATTTCT
>DASVFI010000153.1:0-13745 GCA_036380115.1 Nitrososphaeraceae archaeon
AAGTTGGGTTATACTATACTTCGGACTTAGGAATAAACATCATTTTGGAAGCATTAGGCAATGGATGATTATTTTTATAGGATCCATATTGGCTGCAACAATAATAGCGATGTATGATTTGGGTTGGATGGAGGTATTTACCTTATTTATACCACGATAAAATAGAAGGTAATTTTTAATACTTTATTAGTATTATTTTTAATTACTCCTTCCTTAACAAAAACTTAAAGGTTTCCCTATTGGATTTATGTAATAGATTCAATAATTTTCTCAAACGATAACAAAAAGAAAAAAGACCAAACTAAATTTCTTGATGACCTAAATGTTCAATTTCTCATAATAAAATATTTTATAATGTTATCAAGAGTTGTATAAGTTTGAGATATTATATGAATTTATCATTTATTTACATTGATATTATTGTAGATATAGTAACTAGTTTCAAGGAAATAATACTTAAAGTAATTATAATAAATTTTTATACTTTGGCATAAAATAATGATAATAAGATTGCTTTGGATCTTCCATAAGATTAACATTTAGTTTCGAATTAGGGGAAAGACTATAAAATTAGTTATTATATACTACTTAATTATACATAATAGGTTATTTAGTAATAAGATACTTAATTGTCATATCCTTATCAATTGTAGATGAGTAGCAATTCTACCATTGATACTAACAACCGGCTCTGAGAGTCAATTTTTCATACAGTCAATAAGTTCTTGTTCCAATAATGATATTGATTCGATGTAATAATTTCAGACAAAAGTTTGAAATTCTGGTAAAACTTTCGATTTTAAGACTAGTTAAGGCATCATCAATAAATACAATTAATTTGGTAATATAATCTATGTAATGTGGTTTGATATAATATTGAATATCATGTAATTATCATTTATCTCCTTATCTATAAGGAGATTTTATACAACATTTATTTAGTATTAAACTTATTCCTAAAATAATAATTCTACATTTTTATTGAATTATAAACATCTAATTAAAGTTTCATTATTATGATTAGTACAATTACTGCAGGTAGATCTCCTTATGAACTCAAACAACAATAGCCTTTCTTGCAAAACAAGATGATAAACATTTCGGATTTGTAAATATCGATATTAATGATGATACTGTAAAAGGAACTCTCTATCCAAATGAATCTAACTTCCTTACTATTATAATGTAAATTATCAAATAACATTATAGATCACTTTACAATTTCAAAGATGGATACATCGAATAATAAAAGAGTTTGATAACTTTGAAGATTTGATTGGAGAATGTTTTTACTATGACTTGTAGCATTAATTAAAGAATATCCTTTTTCTTCCATTAAGTGTAATGGGAAATTATTCTCATGAATAAGCAATTATTGCAATTCTCCTTTCGGAAAATCTATTATTATAATTATATAGAAGAATGGTGAATATAAGTTAATGATGTTATCGGCTATGGCTAAAAAAACAACTATTAAAAATGCATTGAAATGGGTGTTTAGTGGTGTCTGTATATTTTTTATTGGTATGTTAGTTATTATGACAGTACATGATACAATGACAGGTATATCTTCCGATACAGCAGAGTATTGTGCCAAATATGGATTTTTAGCCTCACCTGGTTGTTGGTAATTAACGATAACAATTTGGAATTCTCATTTTATAATGTGTATTTTTGTTATATCCTAATGTATTGTACAAATTCAATAAATATATAAAATACAATAGTAACTGTCTATTTTCACATAAGCTATTCATTTGTCACAGTCTGAATACTCATTACTACAATGCAAATCATTATCTGTTCAGAATATGATAAATAAATTCTTAATATAATGTGTTATAAGATTTGGAAATGAAATCTTATTTATAAATCTGTACGTTATTCTCTTTTATGAAAATAGCAACAAGATTAAAATTCTAACTTTAGTATCATTCATATCTAACAAAAATTGAAGATTTTCTATTATTTTATGTTAATAGCCTTCTTATTTTCTTTGATGTTATCAAGCAGTAATAATCTCTTAGTAAAGAGAAATTTAGCAGATAATGAAATGCAATTAGATTTACATCTTTTACAAATTAAGAATGCTTATGCAACAAATAACACAAATACTACTAATTTTAATTTTGTAGCTGTTGGCGATTGGGATTGCATAGGTGAGACAGAAGATACTATCGATAATATTATTGATAAGAATCCAGAATTAATCTTAGCTCTTGGAGATCTATCATATGATAATAGTGCCGAATGTTGGCTTGAGATTATAGAACCTATTGCAGATAGAACAAAGATTGCTTTAGGAAATCATGACGCGGAATCATCTAAAAAACTGAAAGATTATATGGAATTCTTTGAATTGGAAAAACAATATTACTCATTTAATTATAAAAATGTACATTTTTTAGCATTATCTACCGAAGTACCATATGATGATGATTCTCAACAATATGAATTTGCTATTAATGATTTAGAAAAATATTCAACTGACTCGTCAATTGATTGGATTATTGTATTTTTTCATAGACAGTCTTATAGTTCTGCATCATTTCTAGAAGATGAAGAAGATTTTAGAGATACATATCATCAACTATTTGATAAATACAAGGTAGATTTAGCCTTACAAGGTCATCTTCATGCCTATGAAAGAACATATCCTATTAATTTTAATAGTGATGATGAGAATGAACCAATAATCAAAGATACTAATCCCAATACATACGAAAATCCTACAGGAACTATCTTTATTACTGTGGGAACTGGAGGAGCCCATGAGATGGAATTAACAAATAATAAAGACTTTTCAGCAGCAGGTATAGATAGCGAATTTGGTATATTAAATATAAATGTAGAAAATGACAATAATGATAATAGTATTGATAATAAGAATAATATTAGAATACTAACAGGAAGCTTTATTCAAAATGAAGATGATGAAGAATATAACATATTAGATCAATTTAAGATTACAAAATAAATTATAATTGTAAATATTAGTCATGTTATAAAATTGTACGAGAAAATAGCATGAGACCATAAAGATGGGGGGGACCATTCATGATAAGGTTCGACAAGGTTAAAAAAGTTATCAGTTTATTAGTCTAAAAATTAGATAAGCTGCACATAATCATTCAATCATTGAGAAAAAAAATAGGTAAAAGAAGATGCATTGATTCATCCATCGGATCAGTTAATGGTTTTGATAGAAAGAAAGAATACACCACCTTCTTCTATAATCAATCTCTTTAATAATGTGCTTCTTCCATAGTGAGAATTACCAAAAATAATAACATATTCTTCATCTTCTACCATAGGCAAAATTTCATCAGTAATTTCAAGTCTTGTATCATAATTATTATAAATATTATTCAATTGAAAATAGCCTCTTTCCCAACAATTAATCACATTGGTTAAATCATAATAGGATGTAATAATTTCTATATTTCATGTACAAAATTAGATGTTATAACATGATTTTGTATTTCTTAAATTTTCTTATCTGCCTTGTTTGCATTTCCTCTGCAGGAAAAAGTTCTAGGAATTCCTAATTGATAGAAAGATATTGTAGATTAATCTTTGCAATTCTACAAAATCATATATACATCTATTTCTATATCACAATTAGTTTTTTTCAATTTTTCAAACTATGCTCAATTTTTTGGAGTTGAATTTGCGAATAACCATAAACCCATTTTATTGGATTCTTTTTCAAAGAATTTAAAGAGATTCGTTTATCTTACTTTTTCGTGAACATCTAGTTTCATTGGAAAAAATTTGAATTGAAAGATATACCTGATTGTTTATTTTGTCTATGAACGCACATTCCTTCAATTAATGATCCTTTTTATCAATGTCATCTGTTACATAATCATGTTTGAGCATAAAAATTGGTTTAGAGAATTAATTGTAATAATTTTAATAGGTATTTTATCAAGTATTATAGGATCTACGTTTGCTCCATTTCCATTTTCTGTTCCAGTTTCCATAGTTCTTATAATATTTATAGTATGGATTATTAGAAAAAAATCTTTACAAGATGTAGATGCTTAATGACTCAAAATTGTTAATATGTTGGAAATTTAATTGGTTATTTTAGTAGAGTCATAATTCATAAAGTAAATGATAATTATGTTTTTATCAAAAAAGGTAGTTAGAATAAAGATTTAATTAATTTATCATTATATCCATATAATGGATTGACAATCTCCTTTTTTTTATTATTGTAAATGCAAACAATTATTGTAGTTAGATTTGAGTTAATTCTTTGTGGCCTTTCTTGATTTTATACTTTTATTCTTTCTATTGTTATCATATTCTTTAATTTTCTCAATAGTGAAGGTACAACTCTTATTATACTACAAAAATAACAGACAAAATTCTATAAAATTATTATCAAAAGAATCTATGTTATAATTAATTCAAATCAATAAATAATATATTAAATATGGATATATGTGTCTAATACCAATAAAACCAATAAAGGTAGAAAAAGTAGTACTACCAATACAAAAGGAAAAAGTGATAGTAATACAAGCAATAGAGGATTAGCCTCGGCTGACCAAAAGACAAGAAAAAGAGTAGCCCGCGAAGGTGGAAAAGCATCACATAGTGGTGGAAAAAGTAGTAGCAAAAGTAAGAAATAATATTAGGTTTACATCTTTTATCTTATTTTTTGCGAAATAATAATTTTTTGCTAAGGAAAAATCTTATTGCAGATAGTGGTGATTTAGAGAGTTATAATATTTAAATAAATTTGATAAAATATAACAATATTAATCAACATCATCTTAAAGAATATATCTTCTATTTTTTTTCTTTTATTTCAATCATTTCTATAACAATTATATAGATAAAATAAAGCACTATTAGTGTTAGGCATTTGATCAAATGGAGTTATATTATTACATGTAAAAATTGTGGTCATATTTCTGTCGAAAAGCTAGCAAAAGAAAAAGCAAAAGAGCTATCACATGCTCATATAGGTGGCTCTCAAAACTGTACAGCTGCTGATATTGAATTAATGAAGGTAAGAACCTGAATTTTCAGGATCTGGTTTTTACAAATATTTATACACCTCAAATTTGTAATGAGTTCACTTTCATCAACATTTACATATCCAAAATGTATCGCTAGTATTGCTAGATTGATTAAAAGCAGAGTAATTTATTTTAGTGTATAACCTTCTAAAATTACATAATAGATTAAAGTCAAATTAGTAATGACCTTTATTACTCGATAATATTTTCTTTTCTGCCATCAGCATAATTAAGTGTTATTTTTTCTCTCATTATTTCAAAATTAATTTTTTTATCTTCAGTTACTTTCCTTTTCTTTATTATTATTTCTCCTACTTTTACTTTTCTTTTACTAATTATTATTTTTTCAGCATATAAGGGAATTGCTTTTTGAGATCCATCATTTAGCATTTCATTATTATTATTATCATTATCTTTGTGTATGCTGTGATTTGCTTTTTTCCTCCTCATCAAATAAAGGTAATTTTTTATCTTTTGTTTGTTGTTGATATTGCTTCTGATGATTTATATCCTCCATTCTCTCATTTTCAATTTTATTTTCTTCATCATCATTTCCTTCGATATATACAAAATCTAAAAATTTATCCTTAAGATGAGTAAAAATATTTTCTTTTGAATAAGAATCAAGCTCTTTATCATTAACAAACAATTTTTCATATGATACATCTACCTGAACTTTTTCATTATGAGTTATCCGTCTTTTTTCAATTTTAACATCTTCTAGTACTGGTTTTTTAGAAAGAGTATATCTTTCTTCTATAACTGGAATAACAAATTGTGGTTGTCTTTGTTCCTGCTGCGAAATATTATTTCCTTTTTGTTGTACATTAGTTGTTGTTGCAAATGAGTTAATATCTTGTTGTTTTACTTTTACCTTATCAACATAGTCTATAGTCTTTTCTTTTACTGTTTCTAGTAAATGACTAACTTTATGAGAAAAGAATCTTTCTTGCTGAATTGAAGAGGGTTTAATTGTCATTCTTGAATCTTTTGTTTTTTTGGGTGGGATTATGATGGGGTTTTCTCTATTCTTATATGAACTTTTATTGTTATTATCAGATTCTATTTCATTTTTATTAGTATAAGAATTGTTATTTTCATTAGAGTCGGATAGTCCCAATACTACTCATATTATATGATTTAACTTAAGTGTATTACTACTGATATCTTTTTCATAATTATAATTTCAAGTAATACTAATATTATATAACAAATACAGCAAAACATTGGAGCGGAGCAAAATGTGGAGACTAATTGATATATTAAATGTTGAAGTAAAATAAATATGGAATCTGATTCAAAAAATATACCTTGGAATGAAATTATAAAAAAAGAGGCGCGAGGAATTAATGATGCCGATCTTGGCAAAATACAAGAGGTTGGTTCAGATTCAATTGTAACAAAAAAAGGTATTATAAATACAAAATTGTTTGATATTCCAAAGGATTTAGTAGAAAGTTATGATGATGAAATAGTTTATTTTAAAATAACTGAAGAAGAAGCAATAAATTCATATATGAGAAAAGAAGAAGGAGAAGACTTTTCTAATGATCAATCTGAAATAACAACTAGAGATGAAAATAACGATCTTACTCCTACTTCTGATTCTATAGATGCCAACAAAAATGAAGAAATTGTTATTCCTCTCATGGGAGAAGAATTAGTTGTTACAAAAAAGGAACTGCAAGATGAAATAACTATTACTAAGGAACCGGTTAAAGAAACAAAAACAGAACAAATCCAATTAATCCATGAAGAGATAGAAATAGAAAGAAGACCAGTTAATAATTTATCCAATTCTAGTGACGATACTTCTACATCAATATCTGAAGATGTACATCCGGTAGAGTCTAAAACTGAAATAAAAATATCATTAAAAAGAGAAGAAGCAGAAGTTACAAAAAAGCCATATGTTAAAGAGGAATTAGTAATAACGAAGAAACCTGTAACTGAAACACGTCAAATAACTGAAGAAGTAACATATGAACAAGTTGCAGAACCAAACAATAGTAAATAAATTTTTTAAAACGGATTGTGATATAAATGCTACTTTCACATGTCTACGGACATCTTAGTAGATAACTTTTATATCAATGATCTCTTTATTTAGAAATAATTACACATATTGTAACGTTGTAAATGTAAGAGGGATATATACAATATTTTCTGCTCACTTGGAATCTTTTTTTCATTATTAAATAATTTATTTAGTAATTTTTTTTAATAACTTTTGTTCAAACCTAAACCATTTTATTGTATAATTATTTAATACATATGTTAGTATAATAGACACAATTTTTTACATAAATCTTTAAAATTGTAAGATTATAAATGTCATGATATTTACTATCATAAATCCTAATTTAGGGTTTTTATGTGACTTTATTAATATTATGGTTTTTCAAATCTTTGGAAGATGTTTGTACAAATTTTTGTAAATAAAATAATAACAAAAACTGGATGGGGATAAAGCTGATAATACCTATTTGTGTTATTAGGTTATATAAATTAAATTACATACAAATTATCAAAAATGAACTTCTTGTACTCACCTAATCCTCATCATCAATTCATAGAGCTTTTTTTATATCATTCCAATCAATATCATAACTCACGAGTTATAAAAAATATTAAATTATTTCTCTGGTAATTTCAAAGATTCAACAATTTCCTCTGCAATTGGTAAATATTGTTCATAATATTCTTCCATCGCTTTATATTCAACAATGTAGACCTGATTATCAAAGATGACTCCCCTTTGTATTGTTATATATTTTTTATCTTTATTCTCCTCTTCATAAACCAATTTGTAGGCTTGATGGTCATCTACCTTTGTATTTGTAGTATCATAATATATTACCTCAAATTTATCAAGGTCATCTTTTAGTGAATTGATTGTTTGATCTACATAAGTTTCTATGGCTAAATTACTTTCACGAGGAGTATTATCAATAAATAATGCAATACAAACATCACCACAATTATAATCATCACTTCTATGTATTCCAAATTCTCCTTGTGGTTCAAGTATCGCAATTTCTGTTTTAAAATCACCAGGTTCAATATCACCTTCTCTTATATTCCAACTTTGAGGATATTCAATTTTAATATCATAGTTATTATTTTCAAATTCAATGAATTTCTCTTGAGAAAAAGCAATCTGCATCATAGAAGTAACTAAGAATATTGAATTTAGTATTAACAGTAAAAATAAAATTTTCATTTGTAGATATATTAGAATTGAGTATTTAAGCTGAAGGTTATTGTATAGTTTATTTTTTTGTTAATTTTGTGATAGCATTTTATTTTTAATTAATTTATACCTTTAGAAAGGAATTGATGAGTTAAAGGCATCTATACAATAAATACTTTAAATTTATTCTTTTAGTATATTAATATTAAATGCATCTTTTCATCAATTTCTATTTTGGCATAAATATTATTCTAACTAAATGATTTGAAACAGTTATTGGACATTATTGAACTACAATTCTAATTGTTCGTGGAGAAAATATTCTTATCATTAAGATCAAATACTAACATATAATAACTGCGTTTTATAATACTAAATTTTCTAAATTTTCTATATCGGTATTCGTGGTTATTTGATGATTATTATGTATGAAAAATAATCTATAAGTTAGTGAATATATATTTTCCAATAATAGAATCTCGGAATTAAAAAAATATAAAGTATTGATTGTTACTTATTTTATCTTTATATGGGTTTCTTCAGTAGAGGTAGGTTTTTGTTTAGGTAATTCAATTTTTAAAATGCCATTGTCTACAATAGCATCAACTTTAGTAGGTACGATATTTTCTGGAAAAGGTATCTTTCTAAAGAATGATCTATAAGTTCTCTCATTGAGAACATAATTTCCTTCTTCCTTTTCATTTTTTTCTTCTTCGGCTCCAGCAATTGTAATATATTCATTTGTTGCCTTAACTTCTATCTTATCTTTTTGTATACCAGGTACTTCTAAAGAAATCATATACTTGTTGCCTTTATCTATAATATCACACAATGGAGTGCGTCTTTCAATTGAGTCCATAACCCGCGGTATTCTAGACCCTATAGGATTTATAAAAGGAGCAAAAAAAGCATCTTCCATATCTTGTCTAAAGTTATCGAAGAGTTCATCAAAGGGTCGACGTACCATCACTTCTCTTCGTTCATTATCCTTATTTTTTCGAGATATTTGAGATGATGCCATTTGTAATCATCAATAATAATATTTTATAAACAATATTTATTTGTTACTAACACATAGTGTTTATCTGAATTAGTAAATACTATTTAACCTAATGCTCATGAATTAATCTTAGTAATATATATATAATATACTTACATTTATTATGTTAGTAACAAAGGAGGAAATTGATTATGTCATCTCAAGTTCCAATTCTTTTGTTGAAAGAAGGAAGTACTGATATAAAGGACAAAAGTGCCCAAATGAATAACATTACTGCAGCTAAACTTGTTACAGAAATGGTCAAATCTAGTTTAGGTCCCAGAGGTATGGATAAAATGTTAGTAGACACATTAGGTGATGTTACCATCACAAATGATGGAGCTACTATCCTTAAGGAAATAGATGTTGAACATCCTGCTGCAAAAATGATGGTAGAAATTACAAAAAGTGTAGATAACGAAGTTGGTGATGGTACAACTTCAGTCGTTGTTTTAGCAGGTTCTCTATTAGCAAAGGCTGAAGAGTTGATAAACAAAAATGTTCATCCTACTGTAATTGTAGATGGATATAGAAAAAGTGCAGAAAAAGCCATTGAACTACTAAAACAAAATTCAGAAAAGATTGATCCTACAAATAAAGATTATTTGAAAAAAATCGCAAGTACTTCGATGTCATCCAAACTCACGGCAAATAATTCCCCAGAATTGTCTCAACTGGTTGTAAATGCAATAATATCTATTTTAGAAAAATCAAATCTAAATGAGAATATCGAGAAATTCAAAGTAGATATCGATAATATCAAAGTTGAAAAGAAAGCAGGTGGATCAATTAGAGATACGAAACTAATCAATGGAATTGTTTTAGATAAGGAAATTGTTCATGGTGGAATGCCTAAGAGAATTGAAAATGCTAAGATTGTATTACTTAATTGTCCTTTAGAAATTGAGAAGACTGAATTTGATGCGAAAATAAATATCAATAATCCTGAACAAATTCAGAAATTCATTGATGAAGAAAATATGATGTTAAAAGCAATGGTCGATAATATTTTAGCAGTAGGTGCTAATGTAGTATTATGTCAAAAAGGAATTGATGAAATGGCACAACATTATTTGGCTAAATCAGGAATATTAGCTGTTAGACGAGTTAAAGAAAGTGATATGTACAAATTAGCAAAGGCAACTGGTGGAAGTCTGATCACCAATCTTAATGATCTTACCACTCAGGACCTCGGTCATGCTAATTCGATAGAAGAGAGGCATATTGAGACTGGTAAGTGGTTATTTGTAGAAGATTGCCAAAATCCTAAATCTGTAACTATTCTAGTAAGAGGTGGGTCTCAACGAGTAGTAGATGAAGTAGAGAGATCTATTCATGATGCGCTTATGTCTGTGAAAGATGTAATTGAATATCCATATATTGTCACCGGAGCAGGAGCACCTGAAGCATTTATATCACATAAACTTAGAGAATGGTCCAACAAATTAGATGGTAGAGAACAATTATCTGCAGAGAAATTCATAGAAGCACTAGAATCTATTCCGTTAGCTTTAGCTGAAAATGCAGGAATGGATCCAATTGATAGTCAGGTTCAGCTACGAGCTAAAGTTTCGACTAGCAGCAAACCAAAATATGGAATAGACGTACTTAATGCAAAGATTGCTGACGTTTCCGTAAAGGAAATATTCGAACCTCTTGCAGTAAAAGAACAAGTGATTAATGCTGCAACAGAAGCCTCATCCATGATACTTAGAATTGATAATGTAATTGCTTCCAGTAAATCAAAGACGCCTTCTGGTCCGTCTCATGGTGGCGGTAACATGGGAGGAGATATGGAAGCTATGGCCTGATATGTAAAAAAAAACAAAATCAATATTTTCTTCTAGATTTGGAAACAAAAATAAAAAAGAGTTAAAAATGATTAATATTTTATTTATTTGTTAAAGGGATTAAATTTGAAGGATAAGGAAAATTTTAGAATTATTTCAAATAATCATAATATTCCAAATACTGATTTAATTTTAGACATTCTTGGAAATTCAACTAGAAGAAGAATTTTAATTCTGCTTTCAAAAGAACCACTTTATTTTAATCAATTATCAAAAATTATTGGAATAGGACAGCAATCTATTCTTCGTCATATGAAAATTTTAGAAGACTCTGGATTAATAGAAACATATACACAAGAAAGTAACTTAGGTGCACCAGATAGAAAATACTATCGACTTGCTTCAACTTTTAGTATGAGTATGGTTTTCTCTAAAGATGGTTTTTCTATTAGAAATAATGAGATTAAAGAATTAAGATATAAAGAATTTGAAAAATTGTATAAAGAATATGAAAAGTATATCTCAGAATATCATAATATAAAAAATAAAAATTTTCACAGAACTGGATTATTATTAGATCTATTTAAAAATACTTTAATTGAAATTGAAAAGGAAATATCCAATTTTGAAAGTAAAATAAATGATCTTCAGGCATTAAGACAAATGATTTTACGAGACATTCATAAAATTGGAAAAGAAAATTTTGAATTCTTGGAAAGACAAATAATTTATTCATTCATCGATAAACATACGCCTTCTTCAGTTGCAGAATTAACTGATATTCTTAATGAGAATGAAACAGATATTAAAAATTCAGTTAAAAACCTTATTACCAATAGATTTAAAGAGGATAAGACCTCAATTTTTGAAAGTTTAAAGAATTACAAAAAAACTATGAATTGATATCACATATGATCGAATATCAAATTAGATAGGTTAGTCTTCCGATTAGGATACAATTTTTTTGTATATATGTATGAGAGCTAAATTTTTAATCAGAATTAAAAAGGATCTTGTTAATAAAATATCAAAAAAAATGACTGTCTTATAGACTTGTATCGATAATTTTTCAAATACAAAAATAATATAGTTTTATCAATGAAAACATTGATTTATAATGAAAATTTTTTTGCTTATATGATAGTAATACTTAACCTAGTAACCTACTTGAAATAAACTCATGCAATTGTGAATCAGACATATTTTTTTTTGCTTGTGCTAGAGTTTTTGCATCTTCTCCTACTATGTATCTGAACAAACATTCTGAAGAATTCGAAGCATTTTTAATTGCTTCAAGTATTACAGTAGCAACTTCATTTGGTAAAGGAGCATTCTTCATAGCAGGATAATAATTAGATAGAAATGTATCTATAGTATTGGAATAATATGAAGAATTCTTTTTCTTAATATCATTGCTAGAGTGGTTAGTTTCTGATTTTTCTTGTTTTATTAAAGTTTGTTGTGATTTGTCATCTGTTTTATCTGCAAGTTTAATATTCGGCACAAAATTAGTATTAATAACACCTGGTTCAACAAGGATTACTTTAATTCCATATGGTTGAAGTTCATATGATATAGATTCGCTTAATCCCTCTAATGCAAATTTTGTGCTTACATATATGCATTCTGCAGGAACTCCTACTACCCCTGCAATAGAAGTTACATTTATGATTATCCCGTTTCTCTGTTTTCTCATAGTAGGTAAAGTTTCTTTAATAGTTCTTATTGCTCCAAAGAGATTTGTCTCAAATTGTTTTTTTACTTCGTCTATTGATATATCCTCTAAAGCACCAAATAAACCATAACCTGCATTATTTATCAAAATGTCAATTTTCTTCTTTTCATCAAGTATTTTATGTATTGTATTTCTTACTGAATTGTCATTATTTACATCTAAGGGTAAAACTTTTAAAGGAAGTTTCTCTTTATAAACTATTTTTTCAATTTTATCGCTCTTACTCGTATCTCTCATTGTAGCATACGTATAAAACCCATTCCTTGCAAGAAGTAATGAAGTTTCAAATCCTATTCCTGTCGAACTGCCTGTAACTACTGCAATACCCTGTTTTTCCATCTTAGTTAGGCAATTACAAAAAGAGAAAATATATTTTTATTGTTGGTGATAAAAATAAGTATATTGAGATTATTATAATTAGTTTGGTTAACTTAGCAATGCATTTCCAACAATTTTAACTATCATCTCTTTTCTTTTTCTAATATCTTTTTTTTAAAATTTCTTAGTTTGGATAAGGATAATGTCATAAATTTACATGGACGAATACACACATTAATACAGTAAATTACTGCAAAAGGAGGTACAACAGATGCCATATTTATTACAAACCTTAACAGTTTATCCTTCAATTATTCCGCATGGAATATACGGTTTTCAAATATTTCTGATAGTATTCCAGTCAGTACAATGTTCTTCTTGTTGTTTCCATTAATGTCATACAGATATTAATTTATACTATAAATGGAAAAACCTTAGCTAAATTTATTTGGATTTAATTGGAGTTAATACTGACAAATTGAGATTGTAAGTTAAGAGAACAGGGTTTTTTATTAATTTATAAATTCCATATTTCAAGAGAATATCATTTTTTATTATTATTAATTTTATTATTGTCAAAAAAAATTTAAAAATTATTAAATTTAAAAGATATTTTTAAGAACTATTTATGTGC
>DASVFI010000154.1:0-2515 GCA_036380115.1 Nitrososphaeraceae archaeon
ACATGCTCTGATAATTCATTCAATTTGATATTTTTATTTAGCATATCAAAATTATTTGGGTCTGCTTCAATAGCAATTACTTTTCCTTTGGGCCCAATACGTTTTGCTGCTATTAGAGTGTAACGTCCATAATGAGCTCCAACATCTACAACTATTTTACCATCTCTAGGTTGAAACTTTTCTATTATATCATCTTCTCTTGTTGTCATATGCATATAATCATCTTCAGTTAAAGGACAATAGACTTTGTAGTTATATTTTGGAACAATAATTTTAACAAGTGATGGATTACCCAATCTAAGCATTCGAATCATCTTGTAAAGAAACATAAAGAAATAAAACGAAAAACTAATATTTACACGAACATGTAGTTTATGGTAAAATTGTGATTTTTCTCTTTTTCTTTTTCCTAAAATGAGTGTAAGAAAAATTCTAATAGCAATATAAAAAACTCTTGAAAAAATGATTAATGCTTTATCTAATATCCTTATAGAAGGGATAGCGTAAGCAGAAGGTTCTGCTAATAACCGTGATAGTAATGATTTCTTTTTGCTACTCATTCCTTTTGTCAACAATCTTTCTTTAGGTATAGATAAATTTATTCACTTTGTCAAAAATCATAAATAAGAATAAATAATGAAATTTCATGATTTAATAATAAGGTAAATTGTCTTAATTTAGAATAAAAATGTTAAGATAGACTTAATATTATTTATTATCAGAAGTAATACCGATAGAGGTTCTAAAATAAGAGTTCTATAGATAAATTTGTAGAATTTAAGAGCATCTTTATAGGACCAACATATATAAGAATATTCTATATTAATAATTTTTTATAGTATGCCTTCTAATTAGAAACTATTCTTTTCATTGTAGTTTTGTTATAAATATATAGAAGCCTAAGATAAGGATACACTTTTAAAACTATTTTAACTTTCCAAGACCCATTCCAGTGCATCTATAAGTAGATCATACTCTTTTGCCTCATGACATTTATCCAAAGGTATTTGACAGTTCTTGGAATGCTGAAACCTGATTTTTCGTAGTTCTTCAACCTTGTTTCGAATTTCTTGTTCGCTTCTCAACACTCATCATCTAATCCTTAAGTATCTAAACCATTGTTTGCAAGAGCCATTCCAAGACACATTCATTTATTTCAGTATACAATAAATAATTTGATTCTTTTATTAATTTTTCATTTTTCAATAGGATTTCCCATAGTATTACCCCATTCTAACCATGAACCATCATAAGTCTTTACATAGGATAACCAAGTAAATATTTTAGAACAAACCACGTATATGATGCTCTTTCACCAATAATACAATATCTATTATTTCTTTATCAGTTGTAACATTTACGGATTCGTAAAGGTTTTTCAATTCATCTGCTGACTTGAGAGTTCCATATTCATTAACCATCTTACTCCATGACACATTTACTGCTCCTGGAATATGTCCTCCAATTTGACCAAATCGCCTTATTGTCATTGAGTTCTATATACAACACATGTAAATTTTTTATTGTTCAGTATAGACGAACCCGAGAAAACTACGGGCCGGTCGGGAGTGGAATAGTCCATGTAGTAGGGTTCTTCTACTACTACTATGTATTTAGATTTTTTCTTTCCAAAGACAATATTTAAAAAGGCATATTATTAATGAAATTTAATGAAGCAAATCTATTTTATTATTACTTTAGTTTCAACTCTTACCATAGGAATAATATCTTTAACTTCGGGAATCACTTTTGCTCAAAATGAAACATCAGAAATTGAGGATTCTCCGTTAATTACAACTCCAGAATTAGAGGAATCAGTTAAAGCAGATAATAATACATCATCATATGGAAATGACAATAATGAAACCATGATTGAAAAGATACTTCCGTAATAAAGTCAAAAATATTTTTATATTATAAACATTTACTAAATTTAGTTAAAATAGATAATATCGATATCGGTGCAATAATAAGAGTCTATTGTAGATATACTATTAGCTTGTATTTTTTTATCATTAGAAACTTATTATAAAATATATAAAAATCAAAACTTCTTTAATAGTTTGTCATTTATCTTATATTTGAGATTTTTTGTTATGGATAGCATCTTTTTGGATTAATATGAATATCATTTGATAAAAAGAAATTCCTAATTTGAATGCCTCAAAATCAATATTTTTTAAAATGTATTTTATCAATGCATTATCTGATGAAGATAGTATAAACTCATCTATAATTTTTTTGAATTTATCATCATTATAATGTTGAATCATTGACTCGATTTTATCTACTTAGTTATTAAGACATTGTTAGAAACAATAGTACTAATACCTAACATTTAGCATAATCACTTTCAGATGAAAAAATAACATTTTGAGATTTACTACCCTTGACATGATAAATATTTCATAGTATTCTACGATTTACTAATTATAGGTATAAATCTCGTATTTTTGTATTTTTTTGCATCTTTGCATTCAATTATATATCTTATGTTCCTATATTATGGTATGCA
>DASVFI010000155.1:0-3250 GCA_036380115.1 Nitrososphaeraceae archaeon
GAAGAAGGCGCAGCAACAACTGAAGGAGAACCAGAGGAAGAACCAGAGGAAGAACCAGAGGAAGAACCAGAGGAAGAACCAGAGGAAGAACCACAAAGCTAATAATTGTCTTATAAGATTAAACAAATGAAAGAAATGTTAATTTAAATCCTTTTTTTCTTTTTATTTAAAGCTATTATAATTTAGACAACAATATCTTTTTAATAAATTAGTATATTTCTGTAATCATTATTCATTAACAATATAGTTAAAAAAGTAATTTGGTTATGGAAATGGTTGATTATCAACACATATCAAAAGAGAATTATAATATATCCTCATGATATTACTGTTTTCATTCTTTTTTATAAATACAACAACAATAAATTCATCTATGATACAATGGAAGAAGTATAGACAATATAACCTATCAATATCAAATCAAAATTAACGATACTATTTTAAAATTCATTTTATTCTATTTTATTTGTTTTGATACTTAAATAGGTTTATTTTAAAGAAAAGAAAATAAAAAATACCAATTGACCCATAGTTCTTGTATCGCTGAATTTAGTTTTAGTTTATAATCAAAATTTCTGAAAATATTGAAATACATTAGAATTCTTCAGAAATAACTATAAAATCTTAGCTTTAACTGCAAATTATATCATTACTAAAAAAATTAAAGCCTAGAATCAAATGTGATGTTAAATGAGTAGAGAGAAGAGTGGGTAAGGAAAAAGCAATATGAGGAGTAAATTTATTGTCTAAGATAGAAGGAAAACAAAAGAGATCAATAATTAATTAATTCTTATTAAAAGTAGATAATTTCTTTTAATGGATCATCTACTATCCACTCTTCGGGAGAATCTTCTATCAGTGTCTTTTCATCTTTTTTACGAATATAATTAATATATTTTTGTGCATAATCCCTTTTTGAAAAGACACCTACTAATTGTCTCGTCTCTCCAATATCACTCCAAACTAAATATACAGCAGATCCTTTATTTTCAATTACATCGGACATTACCTATTATAGAATCGTTGTTTCTATTTATTTACTTTCTTTCTATTACAAGATATAGCAATAAATTATCTCCTTTACTATTATGTTTTTAATTTCTTTTTGACCAAATTTATTGTTAATTTATTATGTTTGTCAACGAAATAATGATAAAAAAATTTTAGTATTAAAGAATGATTATTGAAAATCAATAGTTAAATTTAAAAGAAATATGATGATGATGATGATGATGATAATTTAATAAATAAAAAATTTCAATTACAAATATACCATTATTAGATTTTAAAGCAAAATTCAATCGAAAAGAAATTGTTAAACTCGAAAAAAAATATGATTTTACTTAAATCATAAATAAATAAAATAATAAAAATTGGTAAAAAATTTATTGTCCAAATGGTGAGGGCAATTGTGCACCAACTACTATATCAGAAGGATTAGGATCAACATCATCCCCTGGTTCAGCGGTCACATAAAATATGGTATAAGTATATGGGTTTACCATTGTTTGATTAACAGTAAGAGTGTTACTTTCATCAAATTTGCCTAGACTCAAGTGATAACCTGACCCCCCTTTATCTTCAAACCATCCTTCATATACGTCTTCACCTGCTGGTGGTTCAAACATTTTAGCATTCAAGGCAATTGTTCCATTGCGATCTGATACTTCTAATGTACCTTTAGTATCTCCATCATATTTTTCTCCTCCAGAAGCTGGTTCCTTTAATTCTATATCTAACATTTGTGCGAAAGATATTTGAGGAAAATGAAGAGAAAGAGAAATCAACGTACCCAATACAATTAAAAAAGTAAATGTATTTTTATTCATTTTCATATTTTTCATTAACTTATCATAAATATATTTACTTTATTAAAAGTTTCTTTTACTAAACACTTTAAAGTTACCAATTTCTCAAAATCTAATGATTCTCTTTACTCTAGCTATACCTTTATTTCTCTCAGTTTAGTAAATAATCATCTTTTTCTATTGAAAACTTTAACCATATTAAAAAAAATTGAATTTTATTGCACTGAAGTCTTTGCCTAGAATATCTTATTAGTCAGAAAATCATTTGAAGGTAATTCATGAATCTTTCACCTTTATAATTAAATATTTCTTGAGTACGTTATCATTGTAATTTTGTTTATCATGTATTTATGGATACTATTAAAGTGATCGATATATTTATCTTCACTATTAAAAAATTATTATATTTAGTGCATAACACAGGTTTTACCTGATCAATTTTTTGACCATAAATAGTATTATAAATAATGTAACTCATGAAACACATTTATTAAATCGTAGAAATTGCATCTCTCCTTTAGAAGTTATAAATTTGATTGTTATTATTTGATTCTAAAAAATAAAGACAATAAATAATTTTGAAATATACTCAATACCATTGAGTTAGAATAACTATGAATAGTTTTATTCATCAATCATTAACCTACTCTAGCCATAATTTCAAAAGATACTTAGGTTTTGATAATGGTATATGTTATTTTCACATATAACATAGCTTTATTCTTCTTTATACGTATCTGAGTCTTTTTCTGTTATTTGAAATAAAACATCGTCTTCATGAAAGCGCTCTACTAAATTCTTTGGAATGATGAATTTATCTTTGTCACCATTATGCTTTTCTGTGATTATAGAATTAGATGTAATTTCTTTTACTTCACCTAGATCAGTATTATCAATACCTTTGGCTTCTTTTTTAATAAGATTTTCTGGTTTTAAAACTCCACCGTAGTTATCTCTCATGTTAGTTATAGTTTAATATTGTATTTAGGAAATTCCTGCAAAAGTAATATAAAAAATTTAAATAAATATCAATTATAATTATTTTTGTTTTTGTATGATCTCTATTCTTTCGCGATATGTTAATCCATTTGTTATTCTTGACCATGTTTAGTATATGCAAGAGCTGAAAAAATTTTAATATTTAACTTGTTTTATATTTGATGATTATATATATTTCTGCTTTTCATAAATCTTTGCAATAATTCTAAAAAGATTTAAAAATAAAAATTTGTCTTTTAATGTATTTATAACATTTTTATATTATAATATGGAGTGCCTTTAACTCTGATTTTTAAATGCTTCTAAATACCATTCAAACTCTTAAATAAATCTTAAAATTCGTTTCCCATCACCTTGATCTCAATTCACCATTATCATCAAATACATCCTGAATTTTTGATATTGAAAATGATGAAGAAATGGAAGGCGCGCCTAGTTATGCA
>DASVFI010000156.1:0-2968 GCA_036380115.1 Nitrososphaeraceae archaeon
TAAATTATTTAGATAATAGAATACAATTTTTAAGAGATTGTTATATCCATCAAATTTAAATATTCGCGATGTACATAAAATGTTACATCGACCAAACCGAAGGGGAACAATTTACCCATGACCTGGGATATTGAGCAGATATCCTAGGTCATATTCAGTTTATAAAAAAATTTGTTATTTTGTTAATTTCTTTTCCCATAATATACTAGTATATAACAACTCAGGTACTAATTTTTTAAATGGAACTCCAGAACCGTCATAAAATTTTGTAAACCATTCGTATAAATGAAGCCTAAGAGCCTGAATATAGACTAGTAGTCCTTCTATCATCATCACACCAAGATTGCCTAATATTGCCACTACAATTCCAACTGCAATGTTACCGGTAGAAAGAAAGAATTCAACTCCATTATTGGCTGTTCCCATTAAAGCAACATGTACAAGGAGCATGATTCCAATTCTAGTATAACTAATCGTATTAGCAAATAATTCTACTAATCTAATTAACATAACTTCAATGACTGTCATAAATAATTCTTCATTTACATTTCCATGAACTTTCAATTTGCCAAGTTTAACTCCCAAAGGAACTGCAATTATTTGTAATACCATGGTTATCATAAGTATCAAGAACGAAATCTTTGTAACAATCTCAACAGTAACCCATTCACCTGCAATATTGGAAAAGAAGGGAGCTGGATTCTGATTAGTATACATTTCAAGGACTTTGTAGTTAGCACCTACTGCAGCTAACATAAGAGAAATAATTGCCAAATACATTATTAGAGTAGGGAGACGATTAGTAAGTACTTCGTATGTCTTGCCTTGTTTTATTCCTTTATATATTGCAAATGCAAAAGCACTAACTAAATGTGTAATACCTATATTGATTGAAAAAGTAAGAATAGTAAGTACTGTCTCTTCTGAAAAATCTGCTGCATTTAATACTCCTATAAATCCTAATGATCTTAAAAATTCACCACCTGGAACTTCAAGAATATGAAATCCAAAAGCCTCTCCCACTATTAAACCTACAAATACTGCAGATATTCCTGAAGCTAGTATCAAAGTACCCCATTTTTTTAAATTTCCCGTACCGCGAATTCTAAATGCAGCTCCAAGCATAGCCAATAACGCACCTTGTCCTGCATCACCAAACATCAATCCGTAAAATATAGGAAATATGAATGCAATCATTGAAGTTGGATCCACTTCATTGGATTTAGGTTGACCCTGAGTAAGAGTGATTGGTTCAAAAGATCTAAAATAAGGACCATTGGCAAATAAAGTTGGTTCTTGATTTTCTTTTGATTCGTGAGCATCAGAGTCATGAGCCCGTTCTTCTTCTTCTATTTGAGGAGAAACATCACGTTTTTTATGCTCCAATATGGTTATCCATCTTTCATGTAGTTTCTTGAAGCTATCAGCCATAACAGTTGGAATATATCCTTGAATAATTGCAAAATTCTTTAACCCTGCAGGTTTTCTAAAAGTTTCTAAAATCTCACGTATAAATTGTGAGGATTCTCTCAAATAAAGAATTTTTGAAGTATTTTTTTTGCTTAGTTTTAATATGGCAGAATCAATTTCTTTTTTCTTTGTAGTTAATTCCTTTATGCGTGTAGTCAAATGTTTAAATGCTTCATTTGGATTTTGAGAAAAAGTACTAGGTATTGTAATTTGCGAGATGTCAAAACTACGTATGGCTTTTCCTATTTTATCAGCATCATCATTATTACCAAAGATAAATAATGCAGAATTGGTATCATTTAATTTCAATGTAAAAAGAGATGCATTTGAAATAGAACGTTGAATCTCAGGTAAATCTTTAGTTTTAGTGATAAACATATTTTGATATAATAGTTTACTATTGTTAAGTTTTGATAAATCAATTTTCAAGTTTGATACTACACTAAGAGTATCTTTTAATGTTCTATATTCATCAAGTTGCCTATTTATGGAATCTCGTTCATCAATAATTTTTGAAGTTTCAGTTATCAGAGTCTTTGATTCCTCTTCTAATTTCGTTATTAACTGTTCAATTTCTGAGATTTGTAATTCTTTTTTATTCTTTGGTGTACCTTTGATAAGAGCATCCATAATTCCTATTTCTGTTTTAATTCCTAATTCACGTACTACTTCATCAATGCTTTGAAATAGTTTTTGTGAACGTAAATGTAGTTGATCTAAATGAGGATCAGAATATTCAGAATTAGAACTGATTGGATGAAACCATTCAAACTGTGCCAATTTACTGGCAACTTTTGATGATTCAGTCCTAGGAAGAATTAAAGTAACCTTAGCAAGCTGCGCTAAGCCCATGTTAAAATTTGGATAATAATACTACTTAAAATCTTATCTATTCAAGTCCATAATAAGAATATTGAAAGAGTAATTTTTAGAATACTAAATAGATGTTAGCAAAATTAGAAAACACATAAAATTTCCAATTCATTATACTTATCCTTTACAGCTAACTGGAAAAGAGTATTTTCATAAATAAGTAACCAATCCTTTACTCCCAGAACTGGCAATTTTCTCAATAAAATCTTATTATCAATCATAGTGCGTAAATATGCAGTTTTAGGGATATCAATCAAATTAAAAAGTGAATTAGATACATCTATTCCAGGACTACCACCTTGGATATTTACCATGACTGTATTATTTTCTTTATTTCGTATCTTACAAGTAACGTAACTTTGCCCAATTTCAAATTTTTCTAAATTTAGCATTGTCTTTAGAAAAGAACTTTTACTTTGAGGAATTTCAGATGATAAAGATTGAGAATAGACATCATAATATAAGTTCATAAAACTAAAGTAAAATTACAATATTATAATATTTCTAATTTCAAAGTAATCATACTATATATATAGCAGTGAATAAATAAAAATATAGACTCTTTACAAAAAATTTTTTACTTTTTATATTAAAAATTAAAATTATTATAAATTTTCTCTTTTAT
>DASVFI010000157.1:0-3262 GCA_036380115.1 Nitrososphaeraceae archaeon
AGTTATTATACCCTAAGGTATTTCTTCAATCCAAGCAATACATTTTTCCATCTCTTTATGCATACAAAAGTTTATGATAAAACAACTAATGAGAATATAGAGAAACGTGGAATATTGTTACGAAGTTGGAATCCTATAACCAAAAGAGGAGAACGTTATGTCTTTAAGAAAGGAGATGAAGGTGAAGGTGATCTAAACTTGAAAAGAATTTATTTGCCAAACACAAAAACAATTTTCGAATTTTCTTTTGATGAAAATAATTATGAAAGTAGTTACAGGTTAGCAGAAGAGATAATTGAACAAAGTCCGCATAAAGATATTGAAATAAAATTTGTAAATCCTAAATGAGAATCTTTTTAATCAATCACTATTTTATTCTCCATTTTGTTACAAATTTCGATAATGTGATTTAAACAAGTAATAATGTAATTTTTACAGTACCATATCTGTGAAATATTTTATCGATATATCAACAAGAGATTCTAACTCAGAGTGATTGCTAACATCGCACACAATTTAAGCTTAACATATTTTCTTTTTTAAAAGGAAATTTAAGATAAAGTTCTTGTATGGCATTATCTATACTTTCTTGACTTCTGGAAGGTATTATTACATTTAATCCATTTTCTAATAAAAGTAATGCAGTTCTTTAACTTTGCCTCTTGTACTTCCAGTATAAAAGCCGTATATTTGGTTTGTTTAGCTAAATTTACAAATAATTTCCGTCTTGTATTAATTTTAGTCAATCATTTTTAAAATTAGTTATTTTAAAAAGAATACGTTAATCTTGTATATATAATAAATAAAAAGGCTAAATTTCAGTTAGTAGATCCAATATTTAGAAGATTCAATCAAGAATATAGTTGAAAAGATTATAGAATCTCATGGTGGTAGGACATGGACAGATAATAATTCTAATGGTATAGGATCTACTTTTTATTTTACACTTCCTATAGTTAAGACTAGTGGGATAGTAATAAATGGTAAGTGACATAATAACAATGACTAAAAAAATTTTAGTAATCGATGATGAATCAGATGTCACTTTTACAATAAAGAATATTTTAGAAGATAATGGATTTGCAGTAGATGCTTTTAATGACCCTATTTTAGCATTGAATAATTACAAAGCCAATTTGTATGATTTAATAATTCTTGATATAAAGATGCCAAAAATGGATGGCTTTGAATTATATATTAAAATAAGAGAAAAAGATCCTAAAGTAAAAATCTGTTTTTTAACTGCAATTGCAACGTTCAATGAAGAATTTAGAAAAACACGATTGGCATTGGGTAAAACAATCAATGAAGACTACTTTATTCAAAAACCCATAAAAATGGAAGACTTGCTTAAAAAATTAACTTCTATAATGAATATCTAAAAAGAAACACAGTTTAGATGGCATATGTATGTTATCGTTATGTTATTTAAAGTAAACCTTAATTTTTTAATTAAAGCTGATTAGATAAATTCAATACGTCTTTATCATTATATTTTTGTATCATTTTAAATGTACTGAGAGGAACAGATTGAATAATTTTGATAATCAAAAATGTTATAATTAAAAAGAATAAGATTAACCAAATTTAATAATACTAAAATCATAATATTCAAAAAAAATTGCAATAGAAGAGAAACGCTATTATTTTTTATTTTTTTTACTACTGTTAGATGATTTTCCACCTTTACTGGCTACTTTTTCTCTAGTTTCTTTATCTGCAGAAGCTAATCCTCTATTGCTCGAACCACTATTTTTCTTTCCTTTATTGTTTCTATTGTCTTTCGACATATATTAATAGTATTAGTAAGTTATAGTATTTAATAATTATAATTAACTAGTGTGTTAATATTTTTTGATACAATTTTTATTAGCCTTAACTTATAGGATAGGTAGAGTTAAAATTATAGATATCTTTTTATAAATTCCAAACAAATTTTACAAGGATTGATGTCATGTCATTTGGGAATTTGTCAATGTCCTAAAACTAATAGGCCTAAAACGGGATCATATTATTTTCATAACATTTAAACAAATTTACTTGGTCCTTACCAAAAGAATAAATCACTTTTAATATCAAGCAGAGGCCAACAAAATTAAAAGATTAAAATATTAAAGTAATATACTAGATATATTAGCAAATGCATATTTATAAGAATTATTAACTCTTATGTATTATATGAAATACCTAAATTTCGTAATCATAGTAACTGTTATTGCAATTTTAGCAGGAACCTTAGTTTCTAATAATAACAATGCATCTGCCCAAAATTTAACTATAAATGCTTCATCTGGAAAAATCACCCAATCTGCTAATAATGAAACATATGATTCATCTGAAAATGAAAATGATAATTCTTCATTAAAAAATTATCAAAAATCACAAACTTTTACTCATGGAATAATAGTCCAAATTGATAATATAGGATATTATTTTGATGGTCCAGCAGATGGTATCAATGGTACAAAAGATGCACCTGGCCATTACTGGTGGCAAGATGCACCTCGTCATCTTTATGGACTCCATTACAATATTGGTCCATATGGAGAAGAACAATGGTGGTCATCTGATGCAAAAAGCAATGAATTACTATATGTAGTTGATGTTATAATTGCACCTTGGACAAATAAAACAGCTTATGAATTTGCTAAACAAGGATATGTTCACTACCATGAACTAGTAAGAACAGACAATGGTGAAAAACATCCAGAATTGGTTGCTTGGTTCAAGCATGTAGCAGTACCTGCAGCATTTATACTGGATAAAGGAGCTATGCCAGAAGATAAACATATAGTCGCTGCAGGAATTGATTATAGATTCTTAAACAACTACTTTATACCATATAATCCAAAAATAGGTCATGATCACTATGAATAAAACACAAAGAATAAGAAAACAAAAAATATCTTCCTTTTTATATATTTAAAGAGATTAGATATAATAGTGATTTTTAAATAATATCCTCTTTATTACTATAATATTAGACTCTTATTTTTGCATCGCTATAGTTATTAATTTTGAAAAAAGTAAATGTAATTTGGTGTATATACTGCATCAACCATGAGAAGCGCCTCTTTCATCAATTTTTATTTCTACTGTTCCATCATACTTTGGCTTTACTGCTAATTGTGCTGGTGTATATATCAAATGTTCTTTTGTAAATGATGATAATTCAAAATCATTAGTCATATATAATGCATAGAAGGGGCAAGCATCTACACATAATCCACAAAAGACACACTTTCCATAATCGATTTGGGGC